>NZ_JAYGHW010000005.1:0-115637 GCF_034932185.1 Spirulina sp. CCNP1310
GGAGAATGTGCCAAAGGTGTTAAAGCATAGGTGTGCGTACCTGAATGGGGCACTGACGGCTTAATTGGATTACAATCATATACTTGGTCTGAGTAATTATACTCATCTCCTAACTGAGATGTACCCCTTAGATGAAGGTTTGTATCACACAGTAGACTATTTTAGTTCTGCCGCAAAGAGCAAAATATTTTCAGATTGACGGATGAGGTTTTATGTGCAATCAAGATGCAGACATATCTTCCTACAGAAAAATTTCCGCTGATTACATCTACACAATTTCAGGGCCTGTCATTGAGTATGGAATGGTTACTTTGGACAGCTACAATACAATTGTGTCTATAAGTCAAAGGGAAGTGGGTAAAAAAGATGATTTGGAGATCTACGAAGGTATAATCATTCCTGGCTTTATTAATGCCCATTGCCATCTCGAGTTATCACATTTACGAGATAAGACCCCTCGAAATGTAGGTGGACTAATACCCTTTATCGAAGGAATATCTGCTCTTCGAAAAGCGGAAAAATCAGAAATTATAAATGCAATTGAGTGTGAAGAACAGAAAATCATTGAGGCGGGTATTGTTGCTGTAGGAGACTTATCAAACACTACTTATACTTTTTATCAAAAGTCTTTGGGGAATATCAGATACCATACTTTCATAGAAATTTTGGGGGGTGACTCTGAACGGGCCGTAGAACTTTTTGATAGGGGAAGATCACTTTACCAAATAATGCCAACTGCGAATAGGGGATCGAAGAGTATTGTTCCCCATGCTCCTTATAATACAAGTCCCGAACTTCTGCATCTAATCAAGAATTTTTCTATGGAATTTGATTGTATTTTGAGCATTCATAACCAAGAGTGTAAAGCCGAAGAACTATTTTTCAAAGCTAAAACAGGTGCTTTTGTAGACTTATATGAACGGATAAATGCAAAGTACGATTTTTTTGAAGCTAATGGTGAAAATTCTTTGCATTACACACTACATAACTTGCTCCATAATAATCAACTTCTACTTGTGCACAATATTTTTACCTCTATAGAAGATATTCAATATGCTGTAGATTATGCAGAAAAAGTTAATGGGACAATCTATTGGGTAATGTGTCCCAACTCAAATCTCTATATTGAAGGGGTATTACCTGATATTCCTTCCTTCGTGACAGAAGGCGCAACAATTGCTATTGGCACGGATAGTTTAGCATCTAACTTTCAATTGTCAGTATTAGAAGAACTCAAAACTATAAACAGGTATTTCCCTAATATTCCTATTCACTCCTTATTGAAATGGGCTACTCTTAATGGGGCTAAAAGTCTCAATTATGACTCAGACTTGGGTAGTATAGAGATTGGCAAGAGAAGTGGGCTTAACTTATTAACTGGTGTAGATCTGGCAAATAATAGTTTACAAAAGGCTGAGGTGAAAAAATTAACATGATTATGAAAGAATATGACAAGGATGTTTTTGTTCAAAAACTCTTAGTAGATTTCCCCTTCCGTGTTCTCTCTTCTAATGATAGAGGACTTTGTGATGTAGATAAGGACTTCTTGCAGGACTTATGCAATAGGGTTGCTTATGTCGATTTTGATTACATTCCCAACTGGGGCATAAATGGTCTGCGTGCTAATATTGCTGGATTGAAGAACCAAAATTGGTATCGTTCAACCCAATACTTTAAAGATAAAGCATCTCGAAGGTTTTGTATGATTAATCATCAAAGATTACAATCAATACTACAAGAAGCTGTGCAAGACATTATTCAAAGCGAAGCGACAATACAAGGTTACAGCATATATGGCAGCTATTTATATGGACACGATGAGGAGTTTGATGACATTGATATATTGCTAATAGTGCAATCTGCTTCAAATTTAGCACTTGATGCCTTAAGATATAGGCACGATGACCTCAAAAATGTTTTTGCGAAACCATTTGAAACATTTGATACCTCCAAAATGATTGGCTTAACAATAATCAGTCAAGATACTCTTACCACTAACAATCAATCACCTATTGTTACAGAAGCTGCTTTATTGGATGTCGCAACTGGCATTTCCTTTGGACAATGTGTATCAGCACCCCTATTGACACCTTTTGTAATTCTGAAAGATGCTCAGAAGCTCATTGGTTGGGGGGGAAGCAATGTTTTAAAGGCACCTAAAAAGACTTTGAATATGCTAGATCAGGCCATACGAATGAGAAAATGGATGGTTGATATATATTCAGAAATTGCGTTTAAAGAAACTGCTCTAGACAGGTTCTTATATCCTAATTTAATAAATTGTATTGACAGTAAAAATCACATCATAGAGATTTGTATTGAGGTTCAGAAGTTGTTAGATGAAGATGAGAAACTGCTGCGAAATTTAGTAGCCCAGAAACTAGTTGGTGAATCATGCAAACAATTTATATAGTCTCGCCACACATCGATGATGCTGTATTTTCGCTTGGCGCGTATATGCTAAGTTCCAACTACTCTATTTCTGTGATTAATGTATTTTCTGAAACAAACTTTGTTTATGAGTCTATAGTATCAAAAGCAGACGCCTTAGCCATTCGAAAGGATGAAGATAAAAGTGCACTGACGAAAGTAGGTGTCGAAAATATCTTTTATATGGATTTGCCAGAAGCCCCATTGAGAGGCTATACTTTAAATAACTTGTTTATTAAGAATGGAGATGAAGTTTGGCTAGATACGTGCATAGTGGAAAGTATTAAACAATACATTACAACCCAGATCCACCCTAATGGCGAGTTTTTTATTCCTGCTGCTTTTGGTTCACATGTTGACCATTTGTTAGTGCGAACTGCTTGTCAACAGTTAAATGTGTCAAAATTTTATTATGCAGATCTTCCCTATGCTGCTGATAATAAGAGGTATAGAAATGAAAATGCCCGATTTTTTCTATCAGATAAAATATGCCACAGAAGGCACATTGATTATGAATCAATCAATGTCCATATGGACTTGTGTAGAATATATAAATCTCAGTTCTTGAACCGCTTTGTAGATGAAATGACCAATTATTTAACAAGCGAGCAGTATACAATATGGAGCTAAATATGTGCATTCCTAAAACTTTAGTAGTCTATGTAGTGCGCGGGACAGAGGAAAATCAGGCCACACCACCACGATAATGAAGTTAGGAGCAAGACAATGACCATCGAAATAACCTGCCCAACCTGTGGGTCTCACGATATCTCTAAGAATGGCACCAACCACTGGGGGAAGCAAAATCACAGGTGCCAGGACTGTGGTCGCCAGTTCGTGGAAAATTTGCAATGGCAACCGAAGTCGGAGGAGATCAAGAAGTCGGTGAATCGGTTGTTACATGAGAAAATCTCTCTAGCGGGCATTGACCAGGCAACGGAGACTTCCCAGAGTTGGGTGCAAAGTCAGGCTAATGTTACCAAAACTTTTATACTGGTCTCGAATAGAGGCCCCAATTTTAAATCGGCTACTAAATTACATTTTTCTGCTGGCGGTACCGGTGATGCTTACATGAATTTGGTATCTAACTTTTGCCATAAGTGGCTATGTATATGTTCTGATAAGCTTTCTTCAAACTCCGTGGAGTCTAATTTCGACGATAAACTACAAGTGATTTTTGTGAAAGATCACAGCTATAGCAGATATTACTATGAATTTATCTCAGAGTGTTTGTATCCAGTATTATTAGGATATCCTAGTAAGGCTATATCATGCGATAAATACAGTGATTATCTCTATGTTATGAACGTAGTCATAGAAGAAATGCGAGAATACATGAATTTTGACGTGATTTTGTGTGACTATCACCTCTACAAATTGCCGACTCTCATTGATTGGAAATGCCGTAAGATATTTTTTTGGTTCATTCCTTTTCTCAATGTTGAATTTCACAAAAACATACACAAAGAGATTGTGGAAGGTCTTTCCAAATGCGAGAAAGTTTTTTTTCTTACAAACGAATACTCTAATAATTTCAAAAGATCATTTGAATATTATTTTCCTGATGAAGATTTGAACACTAATTTGGAAGTATTAATACCTGGGCCAGATAGAGGTTTTGAACAAGCTGAGTATATTTCCCGTAAAGACTTTCAAGAATCTCTTAAATACTTTGATGTTGAGTTTTCTGATCATGACAACTATTTACTAAGTGTTAGCCGACTAGATTTTGTAAAAAACATACCTCTCACAATACAAGGATTTGAATACTACTTGAAAAACCATCCAAATTCTAACTCTCATCTATTGATAATCGCACCGCATCATCGAGAATCTTCAGAAATCTATCAGGATGAGGAGCGTTCTATCTCTAGCATTTTATCTCGTTTGTCTTGCAAGAGTAGAGTGCATGTAATTCATCGAAGATTCAACCGAGAAGAGTTAAAAGTTCTTTACAAATTCTGTCATATGTTCATCTTAGCTTCCCGCTTTGATGGTATGCCCCTTTCGCCATTAGAGTATGCACTTTCTAATAATGGCTGTGGTAGTATTGTTACATCTAATACTTCTGGTACTTACAGATTTATTGGAAACTATGCTTATAGTTTTGAGTCTGAAAGCTTTGTTTCTTTAGGGCAAGCAATTAGTAGGGCAATATGTGATTCACCGGAGGATAAAAAGACTAGATTGAGTAGTATAAAAACTCTTGTTAAAAGTGTGACTATAGATCACTGGGTTGATGAAGTTGCAAAAGTAATTTCTAATGAGAAATAGAATATTTTTATCAAACTGCGAGTGTGATGTTTTTGGAGACAATGCCTACTTTTCAACAACATTGGCAGGATCAGGGAGGTTTACCCACTTTCCAAGAGCGTGAGCGGGCTATGCTCAATCTGCCTGAGAGCCGCGATCATCGATAGAATGAGTATAAAGTTCTGGGTGAAGTAGCAATGACTGAGTTGCTTGAGCGTGTGCTCTCCATTACAAGCCTTACCTGAACGTGAGCAGAACGCAATTGCTTCGTTGCTGAGATAACTCATGCTCCTGGTCTCCCGATATTCTTATTGACAACTGATGTAGGATTGGTTAGTATGACAGTGGAATCCTACTAGACTGTCGCGGGCAGCTTACAGCCATGAGTAAGAAAGTCAGTATAACCTTGGATGACGAAGTTCTAGATTTTGTAGATCGGCTAGCAAGCAATCGTAGCAGATTTATAAATGATGTCCTCTGGCAAGAGAAGAGAAGGATTTTTATGAAAGAGCTAGAAGATGCTTATAAAGATCAGGCTAATGACCCGGAGTTCCAGGAAGAAATTTCCGTCTGGGATGTTGCAGTGGGCGATGGTTTAAATGCCTAACGGAAACTTAACCTACAAGCGAGGAGAGATATGGTGGGTTGATCTGAAACCTGTTATTGGTCATGAAACCGATAAAGAACGCCCTTGTCTAATTTTGCAAAATGATATCGGCAACCAAAATGGGGCAACAACAATAGTTGCTCCTTTGTTGCCTGGAACAAAGACTTATCCGTTCGTTGTGAATATTACACCAACTACACAGAATGGACTTGATAGAGATCGGCACATCAACTTAAGTCAAATGAGGGCTGTAGATGCTCAAAGAATTAAGCATAAACAGGGTATTTTGGAAGAAGTTTATTGGGAAGAAATTGAGAAAGCAGTATGTATTGAGCTTGGTTTCAGTTTAGCGTTCAAATCCTCGTAGTTCGCCTAACAATGTGATGTTTTTGGAGACAATGCCTAATTTTCAACAACATTGGCAGGATCAGGGAGGTTTACCCACTTTTCAAGAGCGCGATCGCGCTATGCTCAATCTGCATGAGAGCCGCGATCATCGATAGAATGGGTGTAAAGTTCTGGGTGAAGGGGCAATGCCTGAGTTACTTGGGCGGGCGATCGCCTTTGTTACAAGCCTTACCTGAAAGTCAGCAAAACGCAATTGTTTCGCTGGTTGAATAACTCATGCTCCCGATATTCTTGCCAAACTAGCAAATACAGAAATAGATTTTCACCGATTTTCTCACAGTTCAAACAACAAAGAGGTCACTTATGCAAAACTCTCGTCATGTTTCCTTACTCACAAATGGACAAGATCAAGTCCTAACCATTCCCCATGAACTTGCCCTATCCGGTACAGAAGTTTTGTTACGCAAAGAAGGTCATCGCTTAATCATTGAACTCATTCCTGCTCATTCTCTCCTTTCTTTGCTAACGACGTTGCCAGACATTACGGATGATTTCCCTAATCTAGATGAGGGGTTACTTCCCCTGGATGACATCACACTTTAGTACCACCCAATGACCTATCAATACCTCCTTGATACAAATATCCTGTCAGATTTGATCAGACATCCTCAAGGTCGGATTTTCCACCATATTGTCGATGTCGGGGAAGATAGCGTTTGTACTAGCATCATTGTGGCGTGTGAACTACGATTTGGAGTAGTTAAGAGTGGTTCCTCCCGTCTGGTACAACAACTAGAACGCATCCTTGAAGTTTTGACAGTTTTGCCGTTGGAATCACCTGTAGATGAGCACTATGCCTCAATTCGTACAAATTTGGAGCAAGCAGGAACTCCGATTGGTCCGAATGATTTACTGATTGCTGCTCATGCCCTAGCTCTTGATCTGACCCTTATTACAGCAAATACCCGTGAATTTGAGCGTGTGCCTGCCTTAAAGTTAGATAATTGGTTGCTTTGAAAATACAAGATTTGGCATAAGATGTCTTTGGTTCAAGCGAAGAGAACAGTTGGAAGCGGCGCAGGCTAACTTCACCGTTAAATCCGATCAAGGTGGGGATGTGATGTTTTTTGGAAAGAATGCCTACCTTTCAACAACATTGGCAGAATCAGGGAAGTCTACCCCCTTTCCAAGAGCGTGATCAAGCTATACTCAATCTGCCTGAGAGCCGCAATCATCGATAGAATGGGCATAAAGTTCTGGGTGAAGGGGCAATGAATGAGTTGCTTGAGCGTTTCACCCTACACCAACCAACCCAGGGCCAATCCTGCCAAAATCACCACCCCAAAACCAAGGCGATACCAGACAAACACCCAAGTATTTTGTTTTTGTAAATATTTCAACAACCAGGCAATGGAAAGGTAGGAAAATACTGCTGAGGAAGCTGTACCGGCAATCAGGGAAATCCATTCTGATTGGGAAACCCCCACATCAATCACATCGGTTTTCAACTGCACCAAACCCGCCAACGTAATCGCCGGAATCCCCAACAGGAACGAAAACCGGGCAGCGGTGGCTCGCTCCAAACCCATGAACAGGCCAGCGGTAATCGTTGAGCCAGAACGGGAAACCCCCGGCATCAGGGCCAAGGCCTGGGCTAACCCCATGATGATCCCATCGCGGGTTTTGAGGTTTTCAAAGGTTTGGGTACGTTTGCCGATTTTTTCCCCGAGGGCTAAGAGAGAAGCCATGACGATGGAGGCCAGGGCGATCGCCCCCAAACTGCGAATCGGCGAATTATCCAAATCCGGAACCAGCGCCTTCAGTAACAGGCCCACCAAAACAATGGGTACAGTTCCCACCGCAATCCCTAAGGAAATCCGCCAGTTTTGATCCTGCCAGTCTCGTTTTTGCAGCGCCCGCCAGGCCCCTAGGGATAAATCAACAATATCGCCCCAGAAATACCACAGCACCGCCGCAATACTCCCCAACTGAATCACAGCTGTAAACGTCACACCGGGATCACCCCAGCCCAATACTTCAGGAATTACTTTGAGGTGAGCCGTGCTGCTAATCGGGATAAACTCCGTTAACCCTTGGATCACGCCTAAAATCAAAGACTGAAACAGATCCATCTCCACCCGACCCGTGGGGGCAGGGCCTTGGGCATGGGCCCGAAGGGCAGAGAGGGCGATCGCACAGCCCACCCCTAACATAATCTCAGCAATGAGCGTTAGTCGTTGTTGCAAAAACGGCTTCATAAATATTGCACAAAAGAACTAAGGGAGGAAGCGATCGAGAGCCGCCTTCAGCTCCTCAATTTCCGCTTCAATATTGCCTTCTTCCGCAGCACGAGCCACACAGGCCGTCAGGTGTTCATCTAAAATCATCCGGGCGACTCGATCCAACGCCCCCCGCACCGCCGCAATTTGGATCAACACTTCCGCACAGTGGCGATCCTCCTGCACCATATTTTTCACGCCCCGAATATGACCCTCAATGCGAGACAAGCGATTAATAATCTGGCGCTGGGTTTCAACACTGTGGACATGGCTATGACCTTGGGGGGGAGCCGTTGTCGGATTGGGAGAATTGTCTAACATCAATTGGCACCTACCCTAGAGAGAATCTAGATTCCTCAAAAAATGGAGTGAGAAGTGAGGCGTGAGAAGTGAGAAAAATTGATCTTGCTCTTTTCTCTCTGCTCTTTTCTCTCTCCTTTGCATTTGTAGGGGCAAAAGATGTTCCGCCCCTACATTGTTCGCCCCGACAATAATCTCTTATTCCTCCTCATCCAATAGGAACGTGGCGTGTTCTGCTAAATCGTCCCCACTATCCAAGTGATAGATCCGGGCCGTTTGGTCATCCAGCACCATGTCCTCATCAAGATCATGGCTATCGCGACTAAAATCCGCCCCGGCGCGACCATAGTTCGCCTCTGGTATGCCTCGTGTGGGGAGAGCGGGGGCGAAATCATGACCATTGTCAAAGTCGAGGCTGCTGTCGCGGAACTCCTCGGTGGCATGGAAGCCGGTTCCGGCGGGAATCAGGCGACCGATGATCACGTTCTCCTTCAGACCCCGCAGCCAGTCGGATTTGCCCTCAATCGCTGCCTCCGTCAGGACGCGGGTCGTTTCCTGGAATGAAGCGGCGGAGATGAAGCTGTCCGTGTTTAGCGATGCCTTCGTAATCCCCAGCAGTACCGGCGTATACCGGGCTGGAGCGCCGCCGGTGATCCCCATCGCATCGTTCACCTGCTCCACTTGGCGCAACTCCACCAATTCCCCCGGCAGCATCGTTGTATCGCCGCCGTCGTCAATCCGCACCTTCGAGGTCATCTGCCGCACAATCACCTCAATATGTTTGTCGGAAATATCAATGCCCTGGGATTGATACACCCCCTGCACACTGTCCACCAGGAAGAACTGCGCCTTTTCCAGGGCAATCAATGCCGCCTGATAGTCGCCAATCTGGTCTTTGTAATATTCAAAGAACGTCTCCAGGATTTCATGGGGGTTCGAGGGGCCATCGGTAATCGCCTCCGCCGTTGTCACCTGTTGACCATCGGAAACAATCGCATTCTGCCCCGGACTAATCGGGTAATCACTAATCGTCCCATCCTCCTCGATGATCTTAATATCCACCGTCTCATCCGCCTCATACACCACCTGGGCCACCCCAGGGCGACGGGCAAACACACAGGCTTCCCGGGGGCGACGGGCTTCCAGCAACTCCTCAATCCGAGGTAGACCCTGGATAATATCCCCCGTCTTCGACCGTTCAAACACCAGCAGCACCAGGTTATCCCCCCGTTGCACCAGATCCTTATCCCCCACCTGCAACAATGCCCCCGCCGAAACCCGATAGGGCCGCGCCCGGCGCAGAATCACCTCAGTCTCCGACAGTGCCAACACCTGCCCCGATTCCGGCGAAGGCACCCCAGGGGCCAACGCCTGCCCCGCCACCACCAAATCCCCCTGGGCGAGATTTGGGGCAATGTCCAGATCCACCGTCAGCAGATCCGTGTTCCGCGTCACCAGCACCCGGCGCATTGCTTCCGTTTCCGTTTGAATTCCCTGGATCAACCCCCCTTCCTTACATTGAATCTCCGTTTTCGCCACCACCGCAGCGGGGGGAATTTCCTGGCCATCCTCCACCACGATGTAGGTCCTTGTCCCCCCCGTCGTCGTATCCGCATCCATATCCCGGCGAATCACCAAGGATTCTAAAATCACGATTTGCAGTTGATACTCCGTGTTCTCATCCTCAGGATCATGGGGAACCAGTTCGATATCGGCGCTCATCGTCGCCACATCGCCATGTTCATTGGCCACCCGGTCTTCAATCATCTCTAACACCAATTGCGTACTCAGCAATTCCACCCCATCCACGGACTTGACCCGCTCCCCATCCTTGTAGTAGAGCCGTTGCACTGCCCGCAGTTCAATCTGCTGCCCCGCCCCGCCATTGATCGAATCCTGGGACGGCACATCCGGTTCATCGGCGATCTGGTATTCCACCACCGGCCGCAGCAGCAGCGCTAACCCTTCCGGCGTGTCCACATATTCCCCGTATTTCAACGCCGTCAGCGTGAAGCCGGGGAAGATTTCCGTTCCCGGTTGCAACAGTTGCCCATCGGCATCGACAATCGGGGGTTCATCCAGCATATGCAGATCCCCCGGTTTAATCACCATTTCCCGGAGAATGTCGTTCTTCTGCACCACCTCCACAATCCCCGCCGATTGACAGAAGATGTCCTTGACCACCTCTGTGCCGGCCTCCACATACTGCCCCTCTTCCACCATCAACAGCGAAATATCCTTGTTCACCTCATGGCATTCTTCGGGAATCCACAGCAGCGTTCCCCCTTTGGTGACTTCGTAGCCCTGCTTTTTACCGCGAGATTTCCCCGTTTCCACCCCCGCGTATTTAATCGTCCCGCCGGTTTGGGTGCGGTATTGGTCATCGCTCAGTTCCGCAATCACCTGATGGTTTTGCACCTTCGCCCCCGGTGTAGCCTTGAGGAAGAACTGCTGGCCATGGCCCGTTTGAATGATGTACTGTTCCCGCGTCCCGGACACGGTGCGCCGCACACTGGCCTGATCCAACTGGACGGAAGCGGTAATAATCTCAATTTCCCGGCTCCCTTCCGTCAGCCGCACTACGCCGCCGTGGATCGTCCGCAGTTGCGTCTGGGCTAACACCTCCCCCTGTTCAACGCGATCGCCATTCTTCACCACCGGCTCCGCCCCCGGCAACAGGTTATACACCTCCCCCGCCAACACCCACAGCAGACCCCCCCGTTGGGCAATATGGGTAATATTCCCCTGGCGATCGGTCTTTTCCTCCGCCACCAGGCGGTCAAACCGGATTTCCCCGGAGAGATCCGAAGCCACATCTTTGGTGGCCTTTTCCGTCGATTTTTGCCGTTTCGTAATCGACTCCTCCGCGAGGATCTGCCCCGCCTCCACCCCGTCGCCTTTTTGCACCAACAGCAGTGACCCAGGGCTAACCGTATAGGTGAATTTCTCTCCGCTCGTCGCGGTGAGGATCAGATCCCCCGCCACCTCCACCTGCTCCAGGTCATCCCCGTGGCGGGTGCGCACCGGGCGGGTTTTCAGTTTTTTGCCAAATTGAATTTTCCCCGCCGCATCGGCCTTAAACGTCCGCGCCACTTCCCCGGTGAATACCCCCCCGGTGTGGAATGTCCGCATCGTCAACTGTGTCCCCGGTTCGCCAATCGATTGGGCGGCAATAATCCCCACCGCTTCCCCCAGATCCACCAGCTTGCCATGGGCTAAACTCCAGCCATAGCAATGCTGACACACCGACCGGGCCGCATCGCAGGTCAGGGGCGATCGCACCTTAATCTTGTCAATCCCCGCCCTTTCAATCGCTTGGCTCAGGTCGTGATCCATAAAGTCATTGCGCCGGGCAATCACTTCCCCCGTTTCCGGGTGGATCGCATCTTCCGCCAGAGCGCGACCATAGAGACGACTGGCGAGTTTGATGAGAATGCGATCGCCATCCTTCATCGGTTCCGCCGTAATACTCCGCTGCGTGCCACAGTCCGATTCCCGCACAATCACATCCTGGCTCACATCCACCAGCCGCCGCGTCAAATAGCCCGAATCCGCCGTCCGCAACGCCGTATCCACCAACCCTTTCCGCGCCCCGTAGGAGGAAATAATATATTCCGTCACCGTCAACCCTTCGCGGAAATTCGTCTTAATCGGCAGCGCAATAATTTCCCCCTGGGGATCCGCCATCAAGCCCCGCATCCCCACCAACTGGCGCACCTGGGAAAGATTCCCCCGCGCCCCACTAAAGGCCATCATATAGACACTATTCAGGGGCGTATTGTCTCGGAAATTCCGCACCACCTCATCTTTCAATTCCTCAGAGGTACTATTCCAGGTATCAATCACCTTCTGGAACCGCTCCACCTCGGTAATTTTCCCGGTGCGATAGCGCTCCTCCGTGATCGCCACCTCCGCCTCAGCGGTAGCCAGCATCGCCTTTTTCACCGCCGGCACTTGCAAATCATCAACACTAATGGAAACCCCGGCGATCGTCGCATAGTGGAACCCCATTTCCTTGAGGTAATCCGCCACCTGCGAACAGCGAGCGCTGCCATAGTTCGTATAGGCCCAAGCGATTAACTTTTTGAGCTTACCTTTGTCAACAATGTGGTTAAAGAAACGAGGAGTTTTAGTCATTTGAAGGATGTTTTGAAGGATGAAGGATGAAGGATGAACAGGGAATGGGGAATGGGGAAGGATCCCCCCGGCTGCGCCGACCCCCTTAAAAAGAGGGTTTTTTCCTTGAACCCCCCCTTTTTAAGGGGGGGCAGGGGGGGATCCTGCCCGTGGGTAGCCGGTGCTAGATCCCCCCGGCTGCGCCGACCCCCTTAAACAGGGGGTTTTTTTCCTTGAACCCCCCCTTTTTAAGGGGGGGCAGGGGGGGATCCTGCCCCCGACCTACGCAATCCCCAACGCCTCCCCGATGGTTTTGTTGTAGATAATCCGCCCCGGAGTCGTATAGACATATTGGAAACGCTCCCCCTCCTCCGTTTCCCGGATCAGGCGGGTGGGCAGGTAAGTCTCCTCCCCCCGGGGTTCCCCATAGCAGCGAATGCCTGGGGCCGTGGCGATCGCCAACTCCACCTCCGCCTTTGCCACCTCCACCTCACCCCCATAGCGCAGCCAAACATACTCATGGATATTCAATTGAGCCTGCTCAAAAGCTTGGAGCGTGTCATCCATCGAAGCAAACCGGCGGGCTTGGCCCCCCTTAATCCGCTCCAACGCCTCATCCCCATTCCTCACCAGAGCCGGCCGCTCATAGTCAGGATTTTCCGCCGTCAGGTAATAGCAACCCAACACCATATCCTGAGAAGGAGCCACAATCGGCCCCCCCGTTGCCGGAGAAAGAATATTGTGGCAAGCCAGCATCAACAACCGCGCCTCCGCCTGCGCCTCCAACGACAGCGGCACATGAACCGCCATCTGATCCCCGTCAAAATCCGCATTAAACGCCGGACAAACCAAAGGATGCAGTTGAATCGCCCGCCCCTCCACCAAAATCGGTTCAAAGGCCTGAATCCCCAAGCGGTGCAACGTCGGCGCACGGTTCAGCAGCACCGGATGGCCCGCAATCACCTCCTCCAACACATCCCACACCGTGGGATCGCCCCGCTGGATCAGCTTTTTCGCCGCCTTAATATTGTTCACCAACCCACCCTTAATCAAGCGGTGAATCACAAAAGGCTGAAACAATTCGATCGCCATCTCCCGAGGCAGACCACATTGATAAATCCGCAACTTCGGCCCCACCACAATCACCGACCGTCCGGAATAATCCACCCGTTTCCCCAGCAAATTCTGCCGGAACCGGCCCTGTTTCCCCTCGATAATATCCGAGAGGGATTTCAGGGGGCGATTATTGGCCCCCACCACCGTACGACCCCGGCGGCCATTGTCAATCAGCGCATCCACCGCCTCCTGGAGCATCCGTTTTTCATTGCGGACAATGATTTCCGGCGCAAGAATTTCCTGCAACCGCGCCAGACGATTATTGCGGTTAATCACCCGGCGATAGAGATCATTTAAATCCGACGTGGCAAACCGCCCCCCATCCAACTGCACCATCGGCCGCAGATCCGGGGGAATCACCGGAATATAGGAAAGGATCATCCATTCCGGTCGCGCCCCCGTAGCAATAAAGTTATCAATCACCCGCAGCCGCTTAATCAGCTTGGCCCGCTTTTGCCCCTTGGCCCCGGAAATTTCCTCCCGCAGCTTTTCCGCCTCCTCCTCCAGGTTAATCTCCTCCAGCAACCGCTGCACCGCTTCCGCCCCAATCCCCACCTCAATGCCTTCCAGTTGAGAATCCTCCTCATAGAGTTGCTCCTCAATTTCCAGCCATTGGTCTTCCGTGAGCAATTGGCGATAGCTCAAGTTACTGGCATTGCCGGGATCCAACACCACATAGGCATTGAAATAAACAATCTGCTCCACATCCCGCAGCGCCATATCCAGCAGAATGCTCAAATAGCTAGGGATGCCCTTGAGATACCACACATGGGTAACGGGGGCCGCCAGTTTGATGTAGCCCATCCGGTGGCGACGGACGCGGGATTCTGTCACCTCCACACCGCAGCGTTCGCAAACAATGCCGCGATGGCGAACCCGTTTATATTTGCCGCAGTGGCATTCCCAATCTTTGGCGGGGCCAAAGATGCGCTCGCAGAACAGGCCGTCCATTTCGGGCTTGAGGGTGCGGTAATTGATCGTTTCGGGTTTAGTGACTTCCCCCACCAATTGGCCATTGGGGAGAGTCCGTTCCCCCCATTGACGAATGCGATCGGGGGAAGCTATGCCGATTTTTACGTAGTCGAAACGGTTGTCAGACATAAGATCAAGGATGAAGGATGAAGGATGAAGGATGAAGGGGGAGGGATTTTTGAAGGATGAAGGGGGAGGGATGAAGGATTTTTGTGGCAATTTCTGCCTTCTGCCTTCATCCTTCTGCCTTCTGCCTTTCTTACGCTTCGTCTTCTTGGAGGTCGTCAGCGGTGAGGGATTCGTAGGTGGGGCGGTTGGGGGCGCGGCGGCGATCCACATCGGCCATTAAGTCCACTTCGGTGTCGTCGCTGTTGCCGTCGGTGGCGGTTTCGACTTTGTGGACGGCAATATCTAGGCCGAGGGATTGAAGTTCCCGCATGAGCACCTTAAAGGATTCCGGTGTGCCGGGGCGGGGAATGGGTTTGCCCTTGACGATCGCATTTAAGGCTTCATTGCGCCCCTGCATATCGTCGGATTTCACCGTGAGCAATTCCTGGAGAATGTAGCCTGCGCCGTAGGCTTCCAAGGCCCACACCTCCATTTCTCCGAACCGCTGTCCCCCCTGTTGGGCTTTGCCCCCTAGGGGTTGTTGGGTGACGAGGGAGTAAGGCCCCGTGGAACGGGCGTGAATCTTATCATCAACGAGGTGAACGAGTTTGAGCATATAGGCAATGCCTACAGCGACGGGACTATCGAAGGGTTCGCCGGTGCGGCCATCGCGGACGGTGATCTTACCAGGGTTATCGAGGCTGAACACCCAACTTTTACCGGGTTTGCGGCTGGCTTCTTCGAGCTTGCCATGGACAGCGGTGCGGCTGGCTTCTTCCCCATACATTTCATCAAAGGGGGTGATTTTAAACCGCACGCCGAGGTTTTCCCCGGCCCAGCCCAGGAGGCATTCAAACACCTGGCCCACATTCATCCGGGACGGCACACCGAGGGGATTGAGGACAATATCCACGGGGCGGCCATCGGGGAGGTAGGGCATATCTTCGGCGGCCATAATCCGGGAAATAATCCCCTTATTGCCATGGCGACCGGCCATTTTATCCCCCACTTGGATCTTGCGTTTTTGGGCGACATAGACCCGTACCACCATGTTCGCGCCGGGGGGAAGTTCATCCCCCTGCTCACGGGTGAAGACGCGCACATCGACAACGCGACCCTTTTCGCCGTTGGGAACCCGCAGGGAGTTATCCCGGACATCGCGGGCTTTTTCGCCGAAGATGGCGCGGAGCAGTTTTTCCTCTGGGGGTTGGTCGGATTCGCCTTTGGGGGTGACTTTGCCGACGAGGATATCGCTGGATTCCACCCAAGCGCCAATGCGGATGATGCCCCGCTCATCGAGGTTGCGGAGGGCATCTTCCCCAACGTTGGGAATTTCGCGGGTGATTTCTTCGGGGCCTAATTTGGTTTGGCGGGCTTCAATTTCGTATTTTTCGATGTGAATACTGGTGTAGACATCATCCATGACGAGGCGTTCACTGATCAGGATCGCATCTTCGTAGTTGTAGCCTTCCCAAGGCATATAGGCGAGGAGGATGTTCTGCCCCAGAGCCAGTTCACCCCCTTCGGTAGCGGAACCATCGGCTAAGACTTGACCGGGAACCACCGGCTCATCTTGATAGACCAGGGGCCGCTGGTTGAGGCAGGTGTCTTGGTTGGAGCGTTGGTATTTTTGAATTTCGTACTCCACTTCTGCCGGGAGGGTTTGGTTGGCTTCCTCGGCGGCGGCAATTTCCTCTTCGCTCCAATCGACCCGAATCCGCACCGATTCCGCATCCACATAGCTCACTGTTCCATAATGGCGCGACACCACCACCATGCCGGAGTCGCGGGCGGCCTGTGCCTCTAAACCCGTCCCCACCAGGGGCCGCTCCGGTCGCAACAGAGGCACGGCTTGCCGCTGCATATTGGAACCCATCAGGGCGCGGTTCGCGTCGTCGTGCTCCAGGAAGGGGATTAATGAGGTGGCGACGGAGACGATTTGCATCGGGGAAACCGCTACATAGTCTACCTGTTCGGGGGTGGTGGTGGAGAATTCCTGCCGATAGCGGACGGGGACGCGATCGCCCTTAATTTTATTATTTTCATCGGTGGACACATCCCCCGGAGCCACCTGAAGATCATCCTCTTGATCGGCGGTGAGGTATTCAGGGGTATCGGTATAAAGCACATGGCCATTTTCCACCCGGTAATAGGGGGTTTCAATAAAGCCGTACTGATTAACGCGGGCATAGGTAGCCAAGGAGCCGATCAGCCCGGCGTTGGGGCCTTCCGGCGTTTCCACCGGACAGATCCGCCCATAGTGGGAGGGGTGAATATCCCGCACCGCAAAGCCGGCCCGCTCACGGGTGAGACCGCCGGGGCCCAGGGCAGAAAGGCGGCGTTTATGGGTCAATTCCGCGAGGGGATTGGTTTGATCCATAAATTGGGACAGTTGGGAGGAGCCGAAAAATTCCTTAATGGCAGCCACCAGGGGCTTAGGGTTCACCAACGAAGCGGGGGTGAGGGAATCGGCTTCAGAAACCGTCATTCGTTCCCGGATGATCCGCTCTAACCGATTCAACCCAACCCGGACTTGGTTTTGCAGCAGTTCCCCCACCGAACGCACCCGCCGATTCCCCAAGTGGTCAATATCATCGGTGTTACCGCTATCAAACTCCAGGTTAATCAGGTAGTTGATTGCCGCCATGATGTCATCGTTGGTGAGAACGCGGATCGTGTCGGGGGTGTTGAGGCGGAGTTTTTTGTTGATTTTGTAGCGGCCCACCTTGCCCAAGTCGTAGCGCTTGTTATCGAAAAAGCGGGATTCGAGCAACTGACGACCGCCGTTCACCGTGGGGGGTTCACCGGGACGGAGCTTGCGGTACAACTCCATCAAGGCTTCTTCCTCAGTGGGGTTGCCTTCTTTATCGAGGGTTTTCTGATAGAAATCGGGGTGGCGTAGGCCATCCATGATTTCGTTATCGGTGAGGCCGATCGCCTTCAGTAAAACCTGAGCCGACAGTTTGCGGGTTTTATCAATGCGCACCCACACCAAACTATTTTTATCGGTTTCAAACTTGAGCCAGGCCCCCCGGTTGGGGATCAGGGAGGCGGAATAGGTGCGGCGACCGTTTTTGTCGGTTTCGGCTTTGTAATAGACACCGGGCGATCGCACGATCTGATTCACAATCACCCGCTCCGCCCCGTTAATAATAAACGTGCCTCGGTCGGTCATCAGGGGCAGATCCCCGATAAACACTTCCATTTCTTTAATTTCCCCGGTTTCCTTATTGATCAACCGAGTCGGCACATACATTTGTACGGAATAGCTAGCATCCCGCCGTTTGGCCTCATCCACATCGTACTTGGGGGCATGGAGTTTGAACTTATCCCCAATAAAATGCAATTCCAACTTGCCGGTATAGTCTGTGATTGGCGAAAAACTATTGAGTTCTTCAATCAAGCCGGTTTCTAGAAACCAACGGAAACTTGACCGTTGAATCTCAATCAAGTCTGGCAGCAGATTGTAGGTTAGGTTGGTCATGGGTTTTGACGATGGGGACGGAGGGGGGGGAGAGCAGTGAGGGGAGAGTAGTGAGAAGTGAGAAAAATTGATTTTGCTCTTTTCTCTCTCCTCTTCCCTCTCTCCTCAATGGACGGGTAGGCGGAACAGTTGGCGGGCGTTGGCGGTGGTGGTGGCGGCCAGATCCGCCAATTCCTCTTGGCGGAGTTGGGCTACCGCTCGGGCAACATGATGGACATAGCTGGGTTCATTGCGTTTGCCCCGATGGGGGACGGGGGCCAAGAAGGGACAATCGGTTTCGATCAGGAGGCGATCGCTCGGTACCATTTGCGCCGAAGCATGGAGATCATGGGCATTTTTAAACGTGACAATGCCGCTAAAACTGATGTACAGCCCCAGATCTAAAAACCATTGGGTTTCCGTGGGATTGCCCCCCCAACAATGCATCACGCCGCGAATCGGGCCGCAGGTGTCGTTCATTTCTTGGAGGAGTTCTCGCATCGCAGCGGCGGCATCGCGACAGTGGATGATCACCGGCAAATCTAAAGCCGCCGCAATTTCCAATTGTTGGCGGCAGACTTGGCGTTGATGGTCAGCGTTTTGGGCTTTGAAAAAATCCAGGCCCAATTCCCCAATGGCCACCACCCGCTGATCCGATGCCGCTAACCGATGAATTTCTGGCCCTAGACCCTCATGCCATGCGTCGGCATCGAGGGGATGCAAACCCACAGCAAAAAATAGCTCTGGGAAGCGATCCGCCAGGGCCTGGATTTGGGGAAATTCATCGGGGCGAACGCAGGAATGCACCAACTGCACCACGCCAGCCTCTTGCCAGCGGGCCCGCACGGCTTCCAGGTCTGGTTGTAAGACCTCGAAGTTAATATGGACATGGGTATCAACTAGCTGCATGGGGCAACCCAATGATGGATATATGGGCCGTTGCCCAAAGGGCGATCGCGTTGGGCGGATTGGGCGTGACAGGAATCGCCCCGTGAACCCTAGGCCGAAACCGCTGGGGTTTCGTTGCGCCGTAAATACCGCACCAGACGGGATTTTTTCCGCGCTCCGGTGTTGACATGGAGCACACCTCGTTTCACCGCTTTGTCAATTTTGCTGTAAACCCGTGCTTGGGCCGCACTCACTTCAGCGAGTTGTTCAGCGGTGGGGTTAGCCGCGTAGGCATCCACCGCTGCGAGATATCGCTTGCTGAGGGTTTTGACAGCAGATTTGTAGGATTTATTACGGAGGCGGTTACGCTCAGCAATTTCAATACGTTTAATCGCAGATTTAGAATTAGCCACGGTCGTCTTCTTGAACAGGTTGCTGGGTTTGCAGGTAGAATATTAAACACTTGTCGGACATATTAATATACCACTAGGGGAAACCACTGCGCAACTTAAACCGCAGCCCATCGCTAAAATTTGTCAATTCGCTCAAATTGGCTCAACGGGGGAGCGATCGCCCCACAGCCTTCAACTATCCACGTTAAGCTAGAACGTAATCCGGATTAAGTGCCGGGACGCTAAGACCCCCACTTGCTCCACTCTCCTCCTTACCACTCGCCCAGGCATTGCAAGACCATGCTGCGAATCATCACCGAGGCAACTGAGGCCCGTACTGAACTGCACCGTATTAGTAGCCGCACCCACGGCAGTGAGACGCTGCCTCAGGAAGAAGCTGTCCGTACCATTGTGCAAACGGTTCAACAGCAGGGCGATCAAGCTCTGTTGGACTATACCGCCCAATTTGACGGTCAAACCGTCACCGTTGAACAGTTGGCCATCAGCGGCTCTGAACTGGATGCGGCCTATCAACAGGTTTCTAAAGAACTGTTGGATGCGATTATTCTGGCCCGCCAGCAGATTGAAGCCTTTCACCGCCAACGGCTGCCGAAATCCTGGGTGCAGTTCCAAGACGATGATACGGTGCTGGGGAAACGCTACACCCCTGTTGATCGGGCCGGTTTATATGTACCTGGGGGGCGGGCGGCCTATCCCAGTACGGTACTCATGAATGCGATTCCGGCGAAGGTGGCCCAAGTGCCGCGCATTGTCATGGTCACGCCCCCCGGGCCGGAGGGAAAAATTAACCCGGCGGTGTTGGTGGCGGCTCAGGAGGCGGGGGTGACGGAAATTTATCGGGTGGGGGGGGCGCAGGCGATCGCCGCCCTCGCCTACGGCACAGCAACGATTCCCAATGTCGATGTGATTACCGGGCCGGGGAATATCTACGTCACCCTGGCGAAAAAGATGGTCTATGGCGTGGTGGGGATTGACTCCCTGGCGGGGCCATCGGAGGTGTTGATTATTGCCGATCGCTATGCCAATCCTGTCCATGTGGCGGCGGATTTGTTGGCCCAAGCGGAACATGATCCCCTCGCGGCGGCGATCCTACTCACCCCTGATCCAGAGTTGGCCCAGAAGGTACAGCAGGAGGTGACGCGACAATTGGAATATCACCCCCGACGGATTTTGACGGAAAAGGCGATCGCCCATTACGGCCTGATTGTGATTGTGGAATCCCTTTCCCAGGCGGCGGAATTTTCCAACCTCTTTGCCCCAGAACATTTGGAGTTAGAAATTGAAGACCCCTGGGATTTAGTGGAGCAGATCCGCCATGCGGGGGCAATTTTCCTAGGGAATTCTACTCCCGAAGCCGTAGGGGATTATTTAGCAGGCCCCAACCACACGCTGCCCACCTCCGGCGCGGCCCGTTATGCCTCAGCCTTAGGTGTGGAAACGTTTATGAAACATTCCAGCCTGATCCAATATTCCCCCCAAGCCTTGCAACGGGTTGCCGGAGCCGTCCAAACCCTGGCCAATGCCGAAGGTCTCCATTCCCATCGGGAATCGGTACGCCTCCGGGTGGATAAAAATGCCCATTGATAACTTTCCTCGTTACTTGGCTCTGCCCAGTAACGCAATCCGGGAGGCTCTGCCTCCAGGCGGCAGAGCCGCCTCATGGCCGCGCCACGGGCCTAGCCATGGCACGAGATGGGAGGAGAGGTTAGTTTATTTCCATCGTTTCTTGATCCTGCCAGGGGGCGCGGAGGGGGTTGCCACCAGAAAAGAGGACATAGAAACAGGGAATAATAAACAGCGTTAACAATGTGGCGAGGGATAGCCCGGAAAACACCACCACCCCTAGGGGTTGGAGAAATTCCGAGCCTTCCCCGATTCCCAAAGCCAAGGGAAACAGACCCAACACCGTTGTAATTGTGGTCATTAAAATGGGTCGTAACCGTTGGGGGGCTGCCCGCAACATCGCACTATAACGGCTAATGCCGAATTCCTCGCGAATTTGGTTCGCCAACTCCACCAACACGATCGCATTATTGACCACAATCCCCACCAACAACACCGCCCCCACCAACACCATCGCCCCCACTTCCGTTTGGGTGACGTATAACCCCAAAATCCCCCCCGCCAGGGCTAGGGGGATCGTGCAGAGAATCACCAAGGGATCAATGAGGGAGTTGTACTGCACCGCCATCACGACAAACACCAAAAACACTGCCAACGCCCCCAACAGTTTTAAGGCCGCTTGTAGTTCCCGCTGGCCTTCGGCTTGGGAACTGGGGATCAACACGACCCCCGGCGGGAGTTCCACCGTTGCGAGGGCTGCTTCCGTTTGGGCGATCGCCTCCGATACACTGCCCCCCTCTTCCACCAAATTACCCGCAATCATAAAAACCCCCCGCTGGTTAATCCGTTGGATTTGACTGGGGGCCAAACCAGGCTCCAAGCGGATCACATCCCGGAGGCGGATCGCAGTATTGCCACTGGTGAAGAGGGGAACCTGGGCTAATTGCTCTCGCCCTTGACGTTGTGCAGGGGGGAGTTGGACACGAATATCCACAAGACGCTCTGAAGTGCCGGAGCGGTGGCGCAAGCCTGCCGTAGGCATATCGCGCCGTTGTAACCGAGTGGGAACAGACCCTTGGAGGGCGGTTTGTACCGTTTCCCCCACATCTCCATTAGTGAGATCGTAGGTGGCCAAGCGTTGCCAATCCGGTAGCACTTGCACCTCCGCTTCTGGGGGGTCTGCATCGGGGCGGAACCGCACCACATCAACATTTTCATCTAAAACCCGGAGTATTTCCTGGCCCGTAGCCGCCAGTACCGCCCCATCATCCCCTTGGATCGTAATATCCACATCCGCCCCCCGAATGGGTGAATTACTCAGGACAATCCCCCGCACTTCCCCCGGTGAAAGGCGCAATCGCGTATTCACCAAATTGAGGCGATCCAGTTCACGGGTGACACGTTCCACATAGGCTTCGACATTCGTACCGGGTTTGAGCGTGATGGAACTCGAACCGCGTAGTATATTTGCGCTGGTTTGGTTAGCAAACAAGGCTCCACCAGCGGTGGTAAAGACATATTCCGTTTCCGGCTGGGCTAAGAGTAATTCATCCACCCGCGCCATCACCTGCCGGTTTTCCGCCAAGGTTGTACCAGGGGGGAATTGCGCCCAGAGGTTAGCTTGGCCGGTACTAATGCCGGGGAGAATATTTTGGGGCAATTGTCCCGCCATCCACCCACTCCCGCTACCAAACAGGGCAAAGGCCAGGATAATCACCCAAAGCCGATGTTTCAGTGCCTGGGCTAAGAGTTGGCCATAGCGATAGCGCACCCAGAGAAAACTGCGATTAAATTGGACAATCATCCCCCAATGCTCCACACCGCTCTTGTTGCGTAGCCCCAAAAGGCGGGAGGCCAAAGCGGGGACAACGGTTAAGGCGAGAATAAGGGAAGCGGCGACGGCAAAGCTGATGGTGAGGATTAATTCTCGAAACAACAGAGAGAATAAACCGCCCATCATCAGGAAGGGGAGGACGGAGACGAGGTTGGTCATCGTCGAGGCGATCAGGGCGGATTCCACTTCTTGACCTTTGGCGATCGCATGGGTGATGGGATCATCATGATTTTCTGAACCAGCGGCGATCGCCTCCAGCATCACAATCGAGTTATCCACCACAATCCCTACCCCCAGAGCCAACCCCCCCAAACTGAAAACGTTAATCGACAGGCCAAACAATTGCATCAGAATCACCGCTGCCAAGGTAGCCAGGGGAATGGCGGTGACAATGATAAACGTCTGACGGAGGGAGCCAAGGAAGAAAAACACCGCCAATGCGGCGAGAATCGTCCCCGTCACGCCGGAGGTAACGACATTTTCAATGGAACTGCGAATAAACCGCGATTCATCCAAGGTCGGCACGAGGGTCATATCCGGGGGAATCGCCCCCCCATCCCGCATTTCAGCAATTTTCGTTTTAACAGCATCGACAACGGCGATCGTGTTGGCATCGGCCTGTTTCTGAATACTCACCTTCACCGCACCCTCACCATTGAGGGAGACAAACACCCGCTGATCTTCCGCCCCATCCACCACTTCCGCCACATCCCGCAAATAGATGCGACGGCTGCTGTTTAAGGGCAAGGGGAGATCCCGCAATTCCTGGATAGAGGTCAACCGGCCAATGGTGCGGGCCAGGGGTTCGCCGCGATCGCCCTCCAACCGTCCCCCCGCAATATCCTGATTCCGCTCCCGCAACGCCGTCAGCACATCCTGCAAACTCACGCCCAAGGATTGCAAGCGGTTCAAATCCAGATTGACCTGTACCTCTTCCCGCAGGCCCCCAGACACATCCACACTGGCCACCCCTAGCACCATCGCCAACTCACGGGCAATTTCCTGATCCGCAAAAACGCGCAATTGCACCGGATCTAACAGGGAAGATTCCAGGGCAAATTCATAGACCGGCAGTTGGGAGGGGTCAAACTTAAACAGTCGGGGTTCTTCGACAATATCCGGCAAACTAGAGCGGGCGCGGTTCAGCGTTGCGGTGGCATCATTAAGGGCTTGATCAATATCTTCCCCCGGTTGGAAAAACAAATCGAGACTGATCCGCCCTTCCCGCGTTTGGGAATAAACCTGTACCACCCCCTCAGTCGCACTGAGAGCCGCTTCTAAGGGTTTGGTGACTTCTTCGAGGGCAACTTCAGGAGAAACGCCAGGGGCATCAACCCGCAGGCCAATGCGGGGATAGGTGATCGCAGGCAGGAGATCGACATTGAGTTGCAATAGGAAAAACACCCCTAAAACCATCGTGGCCAGGGTGAGCATCAATGTGCCGATGTGCCGCCGAATGGCGATCGCACTAAGGGAACCCTTCGGTTGAGGAGGGTCTTGGGGGAAAAACAGTTTCGGTCGGGAGGAGCGGGCCATGGAGGGAGGAAAAAAGACGTTGCCCTTTAGGATAAACGTTGTGCAGGCTCAAAGCATGGGTCAAAGGTTACAAGGCAGCAACCCCCCGAAAAACCCAGTTGCTTAGTTCATTGCCCCACCACCACCAACCAGAAACCCGCTTTCTATTCCCCACTGTCCCCCACCCGCCAAGTCGTAACAGCCGGTTGGGTTTCGGCCAAAATTTGGCCCCCACGAATCACAGTGGTTACCGTGGCCCGTTGGCGGAGAGCGGCGATCGGATCGGCGGCATCGAGAATGATTAGATCCGCTGGATTGCCCAGTTCCAGACCATAATTTTCAAGTTGGAGCGTTTGCGCCCCGCCATAGGTGATCATGTCGTAGCAGGCCAGCATTTCCTGCTGGCCGGTCATGTGGCAGCCATGGATCGCCATACTGGCCACATCAAGCATATTCCCCGTTCCCAAGCTATACCAGGGATCTTGGATGCAGTCATGGCCGAGGCTGACGTTTAACCCCCCTTGCCAGAGTTCTTTCACCCGTGTAATCCCCCGCCGCTTGGGATAGCTGTCGGTGCGGCCTTGGAGCGTGATGTTAATTAAGGGATTGGCGATGAAATTGAGCTTGGCCCGTTGCAGGAAGCCCATCAGCTTGTTGGCGTAGCCGTTGTCATAGGAGCCAAAGGCGGTGGTATGGCTGGCGGTGGCACGGGGGCCGATGTCGTGGCGGATGGCACAGGCGGCCATCACTTCTAAAAATCGCGATTGGGGGTCGTCGATTTCGTCACAATGGAGGTCAATGAGCCGGTTGTTTTGCACCGCCCAGTTAAAAATCTGCTCAACAGATTGCACGCCCGCTTCACGGGTTAATTCATAGTGGGGGATGCCCCCGAGGACATCAACACCGAGGGCGATCGCCTCTTGATACAGTTCAGCATTGCGGGAATGGCCATAGAGGCCATCTTGGGGGAAGGCGACGATCTGGAGCGTGATCCAATCGCGCACCGCTTCCCGAACGGTTAACAGGGCCTTGAGGGCCGTCAAGTTGGGTTCACTAACATCGACATGACTGCGGACATAAAGCACCCCTTGCTGGGCTTGGGTTTTGAGCGTGGCGATCGCCCGCTCCCGTACATCCTCAGTCGTTAGCGACTGTTTCCGCTCCGCCCAAATTTGAATCCCCTCAAACAGCGTGCCACTGGCGTTGACCCTCGGCTGGCCTGCTGTGAGGGCGGAATCGAGGTGAATATGGGACTCGACAAAGGGCGGCGATACCAATTTCCCAACAGCATTAATTTCCACCCGGCCCGTACCGGAGAGTTGGGGGGCAAGGGCCACGAGGCGATCGCCCCGAATGCCAATATCCATTACCGGGGAGCGATAGCCCTCCATAGGAGCCAGCCAGAGGCCACCGCCGCGAATTACCAAATCAAAATTACTCATATTGCCACAAAAACAACCTGTCTCCTATGATGAAGGGTAGAAGTGCCAAAATTTTTGGGAACTTCGCCCCTGTCAAGATCAAACCGTCTTTGCAGAAGTGGGTCTAGCCCGCTTTTTTTATTGGTAATTTCCCATGACTCACCCACTGATTCCCGAACTTTTAGACCTCGCGACCCCCGTGGCCAGCGCCTTGGGCCTAGAAGTAGTGGGGGCAGTGTTCCAAACCAGCAAAAGCCCTCCAATTCTGCGGATTGATATCCGTAACCCCCAGGGAGACACCAGCTTAAGCGACTGCGAACAAATGAGTCGAGAATTGGAAACCGCCTTGGATGCCACGGACTTAATTGCGGGGGCCTATGTCCTCGAAATTTCCAGCCCGGGCGTTCCCAATGAACTCACCACGGATCGGGAATTTACCTCCTTTAAAGGCTTTCCTGTTGTGGTGACAGCCCACACCCCCCATCAGGGTAAAACCCTCTGGTCTGGTCGTCTCCAACGTCGGGACGAGCAAAACGTCTACCTCAGCCAGAAAGGTAAAACGATCGCTATCCCTCGGCAGGCGATCGCCACAGTCCAATTGGACGACCATGCCGAAGCGATGTAATTGGAGTTTCAACGTTCCCCTATGTCCCTTGTTAACCTCCCTGGCCTCCGCCAGATGATCACCGAAATTAGTAACCAACACCGTCTCCCTGAAGATGCAGTGCGGGAAGCCCTCAGAGAAGCCCTGCTGAAAGGCTATGAGCGCTACCGCCGTTCTCAGATGATGGACAAAAAACAAGTCTTTGGAGAAGACTATTTTGAAAACTTTGAAGTTGAGTTAGATGTGGATGAAGAGGGCTTTCGCGTCCTCTCCACCAAAATTATCGTTGAAGAAATCGAAGACACCGATCATCATATTGCCCTTCAGGAAGTCCAAGAAGTCACCTCTGAGGCTCAATTAGGCGATTCCGTTGTCCTCGATGTCACCCCCGATAAACAAGAATTTGGACGCATGGCCGCCATCCAAACCAAGCAAGTTCTGCTCCAAAAACTTCGAGATCAGCAGCGCAAACTGATCCAAGAGGAATTTAAAGACATCGAAGATCAAGTGATTCAAGCCAAAGTGCTGCGCTTTGAGCGGCAATCCGTGATCATGGCGGTGAATAGCGAGTTTGGCAAGCCGGAAGTGGAGGCCGAACTGCCGAAAAGGGAACAACTCCCCAACGATACCTATCGCGTCAATGCCACCTTTAAGGTCTATTTGAAAAAAGTGCGCGAAGGCGTACATCGGGGGCCGCAACTGATTGTTTCCCGTGCGGCGGCGGGGTTAGTGGTGGAACTGTTTGCGACAGAAGTACCGGAAATTGAAGAAGAAATCGTGCGGATCGTTGCCGTCGCCCGGGAAGCGAATCCCCCCTCCCGCCATGTGGGGCCCCGGACGAAAATTTCCGTCGATACCCTTGAGCGGGATGTGGATCCGGTGGGGGCCTGCATTGGGGCAAGGGGTTCGCGGATTCAGGCGGTGGTTAATGAACTACGGGGCGAAAAAATCGACGCGATCCGTTGGTCTCCCGACCCCGCCACCTATATCGCCAATGCCCTCAGCCCGGCGCGGGTGGATGAGGTGTTTTTAATCGACCCCGAAGAGCGCCAAGCTTTGGTGTTAGTCCCGGAGGATCAACTCAGTTTGGCCATTGGCAAAGAAGGCCAAAATGTGCGCCTGGCGGCACGATTGACGGGGTGGAAAATTGATATTAAGGACACCGTTCGCTACCGTGCGGATCAGTCTGTATCCCAGCAGGCTCCGCCCCCCCCTGTCCCCGAACCCACCCCCGAACCCACCGGAGAAGAAGAGTAACATTGGGAAATCAGGGGAAATCGTTGGGAGGATTGCCACCATGCCACCCCAAGAGCGACGCTGTTTAGCCTGCCGCAAAACCGGGCCCAAATCTGAATTTTGGCGAATTGTCCGTCTCCATCCCACGGGGACGGTACAATTGGATCAAGGTATGGGACGATCCGCTTACCTCTGCCCCCAGGTGCGTTGTTTGCAAATCGCCCAAAAGAAAAATCGCTTGGGGCGATCGCTCAAAACTCAAGTTCCCGATGTGATTTACAACCAACTCTGGCAGCGACTAACCCCCCCATGCCCCCTGATCCAACAGTCAACAATCCCCAGAACTGACTAGGATAGATAAATAAAAATTGTCTTCAACCTCAACCGCTGTGACAGAACAGAAACTTTAACACCCTCAACCCAACCCAACCCAACCTTAAAAAATTGACCATACTTGACGATACGCACGGGGCATAGTGGATGAACAACGGAAAAACTAGAATTTATGAACTCTCGAAAGAACTCGATTTAGAAAATCGGGATTTGCTGGCGATTTGTGAAGTCCTCAACATCGCGGTTAAAAGCCATAGCAGCACCATCACGGAAGAAGAGGTGGCCCAGATTCGGGCCGAGGCTCACAACAAATTCGGCAAAAGAGGGGCCAATCGGGTCGGAGTTCATCGCGCTAAAGCACCAGAACGCCCCCCCCGTAAGCCCCAAATTCAACGGATTGTGCGCCATGGCCCACAATCAGAAGGCGATACTCCCCGTCCCCATGCACCGGAGGTCAGGAGACCCACTGGGGAAGCAGGGGGAGACCATCGCCTTGTCGCTCCTCCGGCGCGGCCGATGAAGCCGAATAGTAGTCCCGTCAGTGGCGGAACCGATGGCGTAACCCCCAAAGCCGCTCCCCCCAAAGCCAGTAAAGCGCCAACTCCCCCTCCACCGGAGGAAGAAAGCTCCCTCGAACTCCTCTCCCCTCCGCCCCGGCCCCGGAAGCAGAAGGTGGCTCGCACGCCCGGAACGGAAGCACCGAGCGCCTCAGGGCCTCCCACCAAGCCGGTGAAATCCACGGCTCCTAAACGGGAGCCACGGCGATCCAGTGGAGAGAGTGAGGCCCCGTCTGTGCCAGCCTTAGCACAACCGCCCCGCCTCAAAAAAGCGGATGTGGTGCAATTGGTGAAACCCAAGGCCAAAGGAGAAGCTCCCGATCTCGATGATGATGATGAAACCCTCGTCCTCGATGATGCGCCCGCGAAAACCCTCCTTGCTCCCCCAGAGCGGCCCCAGGCGAAACCCAAACGGCCCCCCAATGCCCGCAAAGGCAAAGAATGGGAGGACGAAGAAGAGGATAATCCCGACAAGGCCAAGGCTGTTAAAGCCAAAGTGGGCAGTAAGGGTAAACGGAAACCGCTCCTGATTGAAGATGATGAAGATTTCGACATCGATCAACAGGATGTGGAAGATGAACCCACCGCTGTAAGCATTTCCATTGCTCGGCCACCCAAGCCCAATCAACCCAAGCCCACCAGTAGCCCCCCCATGCCCAAGGGCCGCAAACCGAGCCGTCCCAGTAAAGAGGGCCGGGGTGAGCAAGCTGCTGCGAGTCGGAACAATGCTCGCGATCAAAAAGCAGTGGCGAAAACCCCTGAGATTGTCACCCTCACTGGCAGCATGAGTATGCGGGAACTGTCCGATCTGGTCAAGTTGCCAGAGACGGAAATTATTCGCAATCTCTTCACGAAGGGGATCGCTATCAATATCACTCAAACCCTGGATATGGAAACCTGCATGAAGGTGATCCAAGAATTGGGGATTGAGGTGGACACCCCTGAAAAAGCATCAGCGGCAACGAAGAGCGAGATGCTGGAATTGGGAGACTTGGAAAATCTCCAGTTGCGGCCGCCGGTAGTAACGATCATGGGTCACGTTGACCATGGGAAAACGACGCTGTTGGATTCGATCCGCAAAACGAAGGTGGCCCAAGGAGAAGCCGGGGGCATTACCCAGCATATTGGGGCCTACCATGTGGATGTGGAACATGGCGGCAAGGTGCAGCAGGTGGTGTTCCTTGATACGCCGGGCCACGAAGCCTTTACGGCGATGCGGGCAAGGGGTACGAAAGTTACGGATATTGCCATTTTGGTGGTGGCTGCCGATGATGGGGTACAGCCTCAAACCCGTGAGGCCATTAGTCATGCGAAGGCGGCGGGTGTGCCGTTGATTGTGGCGATTAACAAGGTGGATAAGGCGGAAGCGGAACCCGATCGCATCAAGCAGGAACTGACAGAACAGGGCCTTGTTCCGGAAGAATGGGGCGGTGAAACGATTATGGTTCCCGTCAGCGCGATTAAGGGGGAAAACCTCGATACGTTGCTGGAGATGATCCTGCTGGTGTCGGAAATGGAAGAACTTTCCGCCAACCCGAACCGTTCTGCGAAGGGGACGGTGATTGAAGCTCACCTCGATAAATCCCGTGGGCCAGTGGCCACACTGTTGATCCAAAACGGGACGCTCCGGGTCGGAGATTGTATTGTGGCGGGGGCTTCCCTGGGTAAAATCCGGGCGATGGTGGATGATCGAGGCGATCGCGTCGAGCAGGCCACGCCTTCCTTTGCTGTGGAAATCCTGGGGATGAATGATGTCCCCTCCGCTGGGGATGAGTTTGGGGTTTACCCCACGGAGAAAGAGGCCCGTGCTGTGGCCGATGCCCGCGCCGCTGAACGACGGGAAAACCGCCTGCAACAGGCGATGTCTCGCCGGGTGACGTTGAGCAGTATTTCTGCTCAGGCCCAAGAGGGACAACTGAAGGAACTGAATTTGATCCTCAAGGCGGATGTGCAGGGTTCTGTGGAGGCGATCGTTGCCGCCCTGGAAAAACTGCCCCAAAACGAGGTACAAATTCGCATCCTGTTAGCGGCCCCTGGGGAGATCAGCGAAACCGATGTGGATCTGGCTTCTGCTTCAGGAGCGGTGATTATTGGCTTCAATACCGATCTCGCTTCCGGGGCGGCCAATGCCGCCGATCGCGAAGGGGTGGATATTCGGGAATACACGATTATCTACAACCTCCTCGATGATGTCCAGGGGGCCATGGAGGGTCTGCTGGAACCGGAAGAGGTGGAAGAACACCTGGGTATGGTGGAAGTGCGGGCGGTGTTCCCCGTGGGCAAAGGCTCGGTGGCGGGTTGTTATGTCCTGTCCGGTAAGGTGATCCGTAACCGTCGCATTCGTGTGCTGCGGGGCGAAACCGTGTTGTATAACGGCGTGCTGGATTCCCTGAAACGGATGAAGGAAGATGTCCGAGAAGTCAATGCGGGCTATGAATGCGGCATTGGCACGGATAAATTCAATGATTGGCAAGAAGGCGATCGCATTGAGGCCTATCAAATGACCATGAAGCGACGCACCCTCACCCTGGTGTAAACAGAAGAAAGAGGAGAGAGTGAAATTTAGCATTCTCCCTCACTTCCCACTTCCCACTTCCTACTTCCCACTTCTTACTTATGTTCCGTCGTGACCCCTACCTCTGGCTCCATTTAACCAGTTTGGCAACCCTGCCCCTGTGGCTCTGGGTGGCATGGTTGGGGGTGGCGGCGGGACAGCCGATTTTGCCTGTCACGGTGGAAATTTTCCTGTTGGTGACGGTGGCGGTAGTGCCTTGGGTGTGGCTGCAATGGACGCGCCCGGTTAATCCCTTTGGGGTGTGGCTTTTGGTGTTGCTGCCGAACCAGTTAACCCCCGTGCAACGGCAATGGCTGACAAGACTAAAGGGCAAAACCACGGGAATTTTAGCGGTGATCATCGCCTTGCCGATGGTGTGGTTGGTGGGGCAGATCTACGGGTTTGCCCCCTTAGCCCAGGCGGTTACGCCAGTTCCTAACCATGTTTTGGGGTTTGGGCTGGGGGCGATCGCCCTTTTTTGTGCCAATGGCATGGTACAGGTGAGCGGCAGCATGGGGGCATTATTGCTCACAGGTGAGGCGAAATTCACCGCCACAGCGGATTATCCCGTGGCGCAAATCCGTCAAGATTTCCTCAACATCGGCTTACCTGTTCAAAGGCTTTTACCGACCATTACCCCGGAAGCCGTTCCAGATATCCCCCCCTCAAAGCCATCTCAAACCGCTGAGGAAACGGTGGATGATGAAATAGCGGCTATTCCAAACAGCATCGAGAGCGCAGCGGTTGCCCTGATAGAACCGGATCCCCTCCCTGATCCTGAAGCGGTGGAGGCGGTGGAGGCAATTCCTGCCCCCCTAGAGATTGAGTCAGCTACCGATGAGCAAGGGACTGAAACCCCAGAACCTGCAACCGTCGAAGTTCTTCCCCCAGAGGGTGAAGAGAACGCCGCAGATCCCGAAGAAGAACCCGTTAAAACAAATCCGGATCATTGAAAGCCTGGAGATTGGGGGGAATGACGGTGCGATCGCACTGGGTTTTATGGCTCTCCTGTTGAGTTGTGACATTAATTGTCACCGCTTCAAACCGCACCGATTGCGTACCTAAGGGGACAATTAACTGCGTCATCGTTTCCAACTCCCCCGCCGCGTTGGGAATAAACTCAATAAACGATCGCGGCCCATCAAGCAATTGCCGCGTTTCGCGATCAAGCACCCAGAGCTTCACATAGAATGTCCCCGCCTGCGGGGGCAGTTTGATTTTGACCAAAATCATTTCCCCCGCCGTCAATTCCCCCCCCTGCACCCCCAAAATGGGGGCTGCTACCGGAGTCGGCTCTTGGTATTTCGGCTCTTGATGTTTGGGTGTGTAGAGGGGTGCTCGCTCCTGGATTTGGGCCATGGGCCATAACTCCTTCGGGTAGGGTAGTCCTGAGGTGTCGTAGCCTTTGGTGAATTGGCTGATCCCTTTATGGGGTGGAGGTGGTGGTTCGTCTTCATCATCATCAACGACAAACTCTTGAATGGGCCAATCCCCCCGGCCCCAAGCATTGGCATCAGAGGTGATAGGGGGGCGATTCTCCTGCGGAGACGCTGCGCGATTCTCCTGCGGAGACGCTGGGCGATCGCCAATGGCCGTCAACGCCTGCTCCACCGCATCCCATCGGAGAGCGGGAGCAGCGGGTGGCTCCTCATCTGGGTAAAAGTCTGGTTCCGGCGGTGGCTCACCGGGCGGCGTAGCAATGAATTCCGCCTCTAGGCTTTCCCCTAGCTCAACCCAAGAGCCTAGGGGCGGAAAATTCTCTGGGGAGGGCGAAAGATTTTTCGCCCCTACGGGGTCATTGCCATTTTCTACATCTAAATCCAGATCTTGCCCCGCAAAATCATTGATCTGTTGCCAAAATCGATCCTGAATTGGCAATTGGGCAAAGGCAGCATCCACCTGATCCAACGATGGATCAAGGGCTGGTTCAACCCCCCAATCCCCATTTTCCTCAAGAAACTCTGATTCGATGAGCAGGGTGGGTGCTTCTTCTTCGTCCCAATTCCCTTCCCCCGTTTCCGCTACGTCTCTTCCTAACGCCTCCTCCCCAGAGCGGGCATCTAAGGATGCCTCCACATCAGCGATCATCGCTGACCCTGAGGGAGGTTCAGGGATGGACAGCGTGGGGGGAGTAATGGGGGGAATCGGCTCCGAGGGTTCTGGCCAGAACGTTAACCCTAACCAATCCTCTTCGGTCGTCGTTAAGGGTGGTGGCGGCCCCTCATCCTCAGAAAGTAGGGCCAGGATTGACGGCGGTGGCTCTGGTTCAGGACTGGAGGTGAGGGCCGGTGCTGCGATTGGCTCCTCGGGTTGATCGTCCCAGAGGCTCCGCTCCAACGGTGGCTGTTGAGAGGGGGGATTGCCAAAGCTGGGCAAATCTAAGGGTTTGCGCCGTTGGGATGGGGAACGGTTGAGGCGTGGGGGAAGGCTGGAGGTCTGCTCCGTCCTCACTTCGACAGGGGGGGCCCAAAGATCGCCAAAATCCACTAATTGGGTGGGCGGTAGTTGGAGATCGGGGATGGGTTCCGGTTCAGAGATGGGAACTTGGGTAACGGTATCGAGCAGTTCTTCAAGACTAGCGGTAATTGAAAAGCTCTGACTCGCTAGTTTATAGGGGAGCATTTGCTCCTGCTGCTGGGTGAAGACTTCGAGGATCACCTCACCGAGGATCAGGCGGGTGGCGTAGGCCGTCGGTACATCTAATAAATAGTTAAACACTAAAGGAATCGTCGCATCGCTGAGGGGCTGCTCGACGTTTAATAACAGATCAAAGCTTTGCGGATCCCGCAATTCATAGCGCAATACCCCATCAAAGCCCTGATCGAGGGGGTTGGTTTGGTGCGGGTTGAGAGCATTGACATGGCCGGAAATGAGAATCGGCTCATCCCGACGACGAACGAAACTATCCTCTAGGAGGGCAATGGTCAGTTGAACCTGATGCAGATCGGGGGGAGGGGAGGAGGCTAGGAGATCGGGGGCATCGGCGAATAGGGTTTCGGTGGGGGCCGCTGCCACGGGTTGCGCGACCGGGGGGGGATCAACATAGGGGGGCGGCTCAGAAACTTGGGCGAGAATATGCTCTAGGCTGCTGATCGATTGTTCGAGCAGGCCGTGGGCGGTTTCGCTGTCAAATTCGGGGGGAGGGGCCGGTTGCTGGGGTTGGGGGGCAAAGGCAGCGGCAAAGGTTTCGGGGGAGGCAATGGGGGGGGTTTTGGGGCGGGGTGGCTCCGGGGGCGGCTCAACTTGGAGCCGCAGGGTTTGCATCATTTCCCGTTCTTGGGTCGTGATTTGCAATTCCCACAGGCCCGGCGTGAGTTCAGTGAAGGGAATCACCACCATTAACCCCTTGGGGTTGGTGTTGCAGGTGCGCTGTTGCGATCGCCTTTTCCCTTGCCCCCCTTGATCGAAGGTTTGATGAATAATCTGAAGATTCACCTCGATATCCGGCGGGCAACTTTGGGCGGCAATGCGATAAATACCGGGGGCAATGGCCAGCTTTTCCGATTTAATCCGCAACCAATTGCGGGTTCCCTGTTGTTGCAGTAGAAATTCCCAATGATCCATCAATGCAATTCCCCCTCCCTGAAGGCTGCCAACCATCACCCATGACCACCGCTCATTATGGCGTTGATCCCGTCAACGCCAAACGTTTTTTTAATGTTTCCACATTTTCGAGGAATTCCCCTTGGGTTTGGCTGGTTTGTTCCTGAGTTTGCAGCCATTTTAGGCCAACGGTTCCCTGTTCGGCCTCAGTTTCACCGAGAATTAAGCAGAGGGGCGCACCGCTGCGATCGGCTCGCTTCAATTGCTTTTTAAAGGCTGCGCCGCTGAGGTCAAATTCTACCCGTAACCCCTGCTGACGTAGTTTTTGGGCTAAGACGAGGGCTTGGGCGGTGGGGCGATCGCCCTGGGATACACAGTAAATTTCTGGGGTCAGCAGGGGGGCGGCGTGCAATTGTTCTAATAATAAAATCAACCGCTCTACTCCCATGGCCCAACCTACGGCCGGGGTAGCGGCTCCCCCCAACTGGGCTACTAAGCCATCATAACGACCGCCGCCGCAGACGGTGGCCTGTGCGCCTAAATCATCGGATTGAATCTCAAAGGCGGTGTGGGTGTAGTAGTCTAAACCGCGAACGAGGCGGGGGTTAATCCGGTATTCAATCCCTAAAGCGGTGAGCAGGTTTTGGACTTGCTCGAAGTGGCGGCGGGATTCATCCCCTAAATAATCGAGGAGTTGGGGGGCATCCTGAACGATCGCCTGGGTTTTGGGGTCTTTGCTGTCGAGGATGCGGAGGGGGTTACGGGTGAGGCGGTCTTGGGAATCGGCATCAAGATCCTGGTGATGGGGGGTGAGGAAGTCGATGAGGGCTTGGCGGTATTGGGTGCGATCGCCTACATTGCCCACGGAATTTAAATCCAACCGCAGGGATTTCAAACCTAACTGTTGCAAAATATCCGTGGCCACAGCGATCACTTCCACATCGGCGGCGGGGGCATCGCTGCCGATTAATTCTGCCCCGATTTGGTGAAATTGCCGTTGGCGGCCCGCTTGGGGCCGTTCGTAGCGAAACACGGGGCCGCTATACCAAAGCCGTTGCACCTGTGCTTTTGTGCCGAGGTTATGTTCGATATAGGCCCGCACTACACCAGCGGTAAATTCGGGTCTAAGGGTGATGGAGCGATCTCCCCTGTCGCTAAAGGTGTACATTTCTTTGCCCACCACATCGGTAGCTTCGCCAATGCCCCGCGCAAATAAATCGGTTTGTTCAAAAATGGGGGGCCGCACCTCGCTATAGAGGGCATGGCCCAGCACGCTACGGGCGATCGCTTCCACCTGTTGCCAGTGGCCAATTTCCCCCGGCAAAATATCCCGCGTTCCCCGTAGTGCCTTTATGATCCCCATCGTGGTTGATTTGCTCCTATGCAAGATTCATCGCTAATCCGAAGAAATCTTAACAAATTCTGTCCCCTAACCCGGATCACCTCGATAAATGCGGCGGATCGCGCCTGTCTAAACATTGCAAACCGTTGCTAGGGGACAATGGGGGGGGAATTTTGGCGCGATAATGTTGGGGGTATGGGTTCATGAGGTGGTTATGGTGTGGCAATCAGCGCGAACGGTTTTGGGTGGGTTGATGGTGTTGGGGTTGGTGGGGTGTGGGGGGTTGCCGGATGGATTGCCGGGAGGACGTAAACCCCTGGAGCGGGATGTTTTGGTGGCGCAAATTAAGCCGAGTGTGGTGCGGATTGAGTATCTTCTCGGTGGGGAATGGGAGCAGGGGGCGGGGGTTATCATTGCGGGGGAGGCGGGGCTGTGTACGGTGGCGACGGTGGGCCATGTGGTGAAGTCGAGTGAGTTGATTTCGGTGTGGACGCATGATGTGTATACGGTGAATCCGGGGGGGGGTTTCCCAGTGCGGGCGGTGCAGCCGTGGGAGAATGGGATGGATTTGGCAATTATTACGTTTGATGCGCCGGGGGAGGGGTGTCCTTATCCGGCGTTGACGTTGGGGGATTCGGGGACGCTTCAGCCGCTGGATGAGGTTTATGTGTTTGGTTTCCCGGAAGGAGTTACGCGGGCGTTATATCAGCAGCAGGTAGTAACGGGGCAAATTTCGGCGGTAGATGGGGACGAAGTGGAGGGGTATGATATCACCCACACGAGTCCGACGGCGGGGGGGATGAGTGGGGGGCCGTTGGTGAATGTATGGGGTGAGGTGGTGGCGGTGCATGGTGCAGCAGAGGTGGGATTCGGGTCAGCAGTTCCCATTGCGAAGTTGCGGGGAGAGTTGACGGCAATGTTGGCGCAGTTGCCGGTGGCGGCGGAGGGGACGGCGCAGGCGTTCTATGAGCAGGGAATCGCGTTATTTAATGAGAAGAAGTATGAGGAGGCATTGTCCTATTTTAAGCAAGCAGTAGCACTTGACCCAAATTATGCATTGGCTTGGGGACATCTAGGAGTTTCGTTAGGTGAGTTAGAACAATACGAAAATTCGATTGCTTCCTTTGATAAAGCCATTGCCATTAATCCTAATTTTGCGATGGCTTGGTCTAACCGTGGCGTTTCCTTTGAAAAGTTAGAACAATACGAAAATGCGATCACATCCTTTGATAAAGCCATTGCCATTAATCCTGATTTTGCGACGGCTTGGTATAACCGTGGCGTTTCCTTTGAAAAGTTAGAACAATACGAAAATGCGATCGCATCCTATGATAAAGCAATAGAAATTAATCCTGATTTTGCCGCTGTTTGGTCTAACCGTGGCATTTCGTTACATTCGTTAGGACAATACGAAAATGCGATTACATCCTTTGATAAAGCCATTGCCATTAATCCTGATTTTGCCGATGCTTGGTCTAACCGTGGCATTTCGTTACATTCGTTAGAACAATACGAAAATGCGCTCGCATCCTTTGATAAAGCCATTGCCATTAATTCTGATTATGCCGCTGCTTGGTCTAACCGTGGCGTTTCATTACATTCGTTAGAACAATATGAAAATGCGCTCGCTTCTTATGACAAAGCGATCGCCATTAATCCTGATCTTGCCGAGACTTGGTTTAACCGTGGCAATTCCTTAGCAGCGTTAGAACAATACGAAAATGCGATCGCATCCTATGATAAAGCCATTGCCATTAATCCTGATCTTGCCGAGGCTCGGTCTAACCGTGGCATTGCGTTGGCGTTATTAGGTCGTTATCAAGAGGCCCTTGAGTCAGTAGAAAAAGCAATTCAGCTTTATCCCAATAATGAGCGTTATCAACAAATCCGTCAATTTATTCTCGAAGAACTCAACTAATCCCCCTAAACCTGTCTAACCACAGAATCAACCCACAACCGCTCAAAGCTTATGCAAATCACCCTCAACGAACAACAAACACAATTCATCACCACCCAACTCGCCAGCGGCAACTTCACCCACCCCCAACTAAAAAAGCCTAGAAACCGGGTTTCTTGCACCTACTCATTCTGCTCTAGCATCCTCACAGAAACCCGGTTTCTGTCACCCAGAATCGGTATTAGCCAATCTTGCTAACCATCCTCCACAAACTCAACCCCATGGACTACCAAAACATCATCACCATCGAACCCGAAAAACGCAGCGGTAAACCCTGCATTCGAGGAATGCGCATCACCGTTTACGACATCCTCGAATACTTCGCAGGCGGCATGACCGAAGCCGAAATCCTCGCAGACTTTTCCGAATTAACCCCCGAAGACATTAAAGCCTGCTTCACCTTCGCTACAGAAATTCCTGTTCGCCAATAGCTCCAGACTACTCACAATCCCCTCACCCCCAAGAATTGACACCCATGAAAACAACCAAGCTCAATTTTGACTTCATGGCCCACCGCGAACAGTGCAACATCCAAACCTACCAAGCCCTTCACGGTAAACCCTACAGCGATCCACTCAACTATTATCGTGAGCAAATTGCCCAGAGCCGACTCGCTCAACTTTGGCAAACCCTCAACAACAAACCCTAATCAATCCTCCGCCAACAAACCCGCCAACGGAATCCGCGCCGGTTGCTCCACCGTAATCTCTCCCGGTTGCTCCACCACAATCCCTCCCGAACCCTGATAACTGCCCGGATTTCCCGGCAACAACCCCTTCGCCACCCGCTGCAACGCCGCCAGCGCCGTCACCTCATCCCCCCCCGGTACTAACGTCACCACAGGCGGACAACCTTGCGTCGCTTGAGTTCGCGCACAAATTACCCACTGATTCGGCGTTTTCTCATCCGGACGATACTCAAACGAAATTAGCCCCGCCTCCTTGTAAAGATTCATCCGATCCGCAATCTCAATACAGCGGACATCAGTATTCCAACCATCCCCCATCTCATGCACCATGTACAACCATTCTTTCGGCTGCTGCTCAGGATTCTTCTGATACAACACCGTCCAAACCTGCCGAGCCATTGCCGGATCAGGATCAGGCCGCAACGCGCAAATAAACTGACTCTGAGGCGTAACCTCTAACGGCACTCGCCCCGAATACACCGTCCAACCCAACGTAATCACGCCCAACACCAAGCCACCAATCCCAATCCAAACCGCATTATGTTCGTGAGTTGCCATAATTTTCAGGAGAATATTGATAGCCGAGAACTACAACCTCAATCTATTTTATTCCATAACCTAGATGAGCCATAAGAATTAGGGATAACCGAATGCCGCCTCTTAACCCGGACTAAGTAGAGAGGGATTTAGGGTGAGGGGGCATTTTGAAAATAATTGTGCCTTCCTACTCAACATCTTGGGGATCAATCCCCAACGCCGCTAATTTTGCCTGCAAAGCCGCTAAAGCCGCCTCTGCCTGCTCTGCCCTGGCCCTTTCCTGCTCTCGGCATTCCCGCTCCTGCGCTAAAGCCGCCTCAGCATCCACCGCCCGACGATGTAATTCGACAGAAGTCAAAAACCGTTGGCCATCGGGGTAATAAAGCGTTAAACCCGTTTCATCCCAACCAAAACGAATCTGGAGCCGGGGACTCACCCAATCCGTCATGACCGCAATCGCTTCTAACTCATTCCCCTCCCGTAACCATCCCGTTAACTCAAAATGATCGGGATCGTAAATGTAATACTCCTCGACTCCATACCGCTCATAAAACTTAAATTTTTGCACCATCTCCCCGGTACGATTTCCCGGCGAGAGAATTTCAAACACCACCTGAGGCGCGATCTGCCCCTCCTCCCATTGGCGATAGGAACCCCGTCGCCCCTTGGGCCGACCAAAAGCCACCATTGCATCGGGGGCAGCCCGTAGTTTATTGTCCCCTTCCACCGGATACCACAACAGATCCCCCGCGATAAAAACATCAGGATCATCGGCAAAGAGAATTTCTAGATTCTCCTTAATCATCACAATCCATTGAAATTGCTCGGTATTTTCTGCCATCGGTTGGCCATCACTATCGGGGTAAACAACAGTGGGGTTGAGGGTGGGGGGTTGCTGAACCATAGTGCCTCAAGTTCATTTGCATTGATTTTAACAAGAATTTTCCCAAACCCCTCAAATTTGACCATGGAGAGGCGAAAAATATGGAGGGGTGAAAGATTTTTCGGGGTGGGGGTGTTACGAACGGGAAAAGCTATAGTGGTGGTGATTTCTGGCTGTTTAAAATTATGAAATATCCAATGCTCACCACAATTAGTGGTTTTCTTGCCGTTGCGGTGACGCTCCAACCCGCCCCCGCTGCCCTTAATCCCCCCATGAAAATTGCCCAAACCGATACCGCTGCGGCATTCTATAACCGCTATAAGGATAATGTCGCGGCTGTTCCTTTGCCCGACTGTGCTACTAGCACCTCCCAGTTAACCCGGCAGGAAATGCAGGCCATCCTCCTCGAACATAACCGCGCCCGGAAAGATGGCGATCGCCACCTTCCCAACGGTTTACCCCCCCTGCCCGCCGTGCGCTGGAATTGTGATGTAGCCGCCGTGGCCCAAACTTGGGCCAACCAAAGCCGGGGAACCCAAGGCCATAGCTCCAATGCTTGGCGACAACAGCAATTTGCCGCCCGCACCGGCCTGCGGGGCAATGCCGCCGCGTTGGGGGAAAACCTAGCCTGGGCAGCGGGATCGGCTCCCGCTGTGGTGCAGCCCGTGGTGAAGGGGGTGACGGATTGGGATGATGAACGGCAGTTATACAATCACAGCAATGGCAACTGTAACGGTGTTTGTGGTCACTATACCCAAATCATTTGGCGGGAAAGCACCCAAATTGGTTGCGGTGTGGTGCGGGATCAGATTCGTTTTCCAGGGGGCGATCGCACCTGGCCCCATGGCTATTTCCTTAACTGCAACTATCACCATGTTGGCAATATGAATGGCGATAACCCGTTAATTGTTCACCCCGATTGGTATTACCGCTAATCCCGTTGGGTTAAATAGGTGTAACGGTTGAGACTTTGCTCATAGTTTTGTAAAAGCCGCTGGGCTTCCGGGAGCGTGATTTGCTGTTCCTGAAGGGCGATTTCTGTGCGTTGGCGGAGCGTTTCGAGGAGATTTTCGCCATTGTATTGGACAGCGGCTAATACTTCCCCCATTGTGTCACCGCGAATCACTTGATCCACATGGTAGCCCTTGGGGGTCATGGTGATATGGACGGTGTGGGTTCTGCCGAACAGGTTATGAAGATTGCCCATAATTTCCTGATAGGCTCCCACCAAAAACATTCCTAAATAATAGGGTTGGGGGCTGTGGTCAGGGTTGAATTGGAGGGGATGGAGTTCGAGGCCATCTTTACCCGGATGTTGATCAATAAAGCGGTCAATTTTGCCATCACTATCACAGGTGAGGTCGGCTAAAATTACCCGCTCCGTAGGGGCTTCATTGAGGCGATGGATAGGCATGATCGGGAAAAGTTGGGCGATCGCCCAACTATCGGGAGCGGAACGAAAGACGGATAAATTGGCGGTATAGGTGGCGGTGAGGCTGGTTTCTAATTCTTTGAGATCATCAGGAATTACCGTTTGATGGCGAATCAAACTAAAGATTTTTTGACAACAGCAACCGCAGAGTTGTTCAGCCTTAGCCCGTTCCGCTAAGGAAAGATAACCAAACCCAAACAGGCTAATGGCTTCTTCTTTAAATTGCAGCGCATCGTGATAGGCCTCTTGGGCATTTTCCAGATCGATGGTTTCGTAGGTTTCCCAAAGGTTGCGGAGGATGAGGTGATCCGTGGGGGCGACGGGGGGCGGCGTGGTGGTGACGGGATAGCTTGCGCCGAGGATATCGAAGATTAAAATCGATTGATGGGAGGCGATCGCCCGTCCACTTTCACTCATTAACGTCGGGGCCGGCACTTGGGCCGCCGCCACTGCTTCTTGAACTTCGGCAACAATATCGTTAGCGTAGTTCTGCATATTGTAGTTTTTCGAGGCAGCGGTCTTGGTTTTAGAGCCGTCATAATCCACCGCCAAACCGCCCCCCACATCGAGGTATTGCATCCCCGCCCCCAATTTTGCCAATTCCACATAGATTTGACTGGCTTCGCGGATGGCATCTTTAATCACACTAATGGCGGAAATTTGTGAGCCAATATGAAAATGAAGGAGTTGTAAACAGGGTAATAATTCTGCTTTTTCCAGGGTTTGAACGACGGTGAGAATTTCAGGGATGGTGAGGCCGAACTTGGCGCGATCGCCTGTGGAATTTCCCCAATGGCCCGATCCTTTCGTGTTTAATTTCGCTCGTACCCCTAAATTGGGGCGAATCTGCAAACTTGCGCTAATTTCTAAAATTAACCGCAACTCTTCCAACTGTTCAATCACCAAGAGGGGATAATGTCCCAATTTTGTTGCTAACAGGGCTGTTTCGATATATTCCCGGTCTTTGTAGCCGTTACAGACTAAAAGCGTCGGTTGATCATTGCCGGGGGGATTGGGGGGCAATGTGGCGAGGGCGATCATCAGTTCTGGCTTCGATCCGGCCTCTAACCCAAAGTGATAGGGCTGGCCAAACTTCACTAATGCTTCCACTAAATGACGGTGCTGATTGCATTTAATCGGATACACGCCCCGATAGGTTCCGGGGTAACTGTAGCGGGCAATGGCGCGGGCAAAGCAGGCATTGAGGCGTTCAATGCGATCGCCCAAAATATCCGCAAACCGAATCAAGAGGGGCATCCCTAAATTGCGCTGCTCCAACCCCTGCACCAATTCATACAAATCCAACGAACCGCCGCGATCGCCCAAGGGCGAAACCAGCACATGGCCCGCCGCATTAATGGAAAAATAAGGCTCGCCCCACCCCTGCACCCGATAGAGGCGTTCACTCTCTTCAATAGTCCAGGGTCGGGGAGGGGTGAGGGTCGGCAGGGATTGAACAGCAGTAGCAGCCATGGGCGATCTTCTCGAAAACTCGATCTCTAGTGTGCCAAATTCTCGCCCCCCATTCCGCAAATTGCCCAGCATCTCAGGTTTTCTATGGCATAATACAAACATACATACCCCAGGAGGTTTGATGGTTGCAACCCCCGTAAAATCCTCAACAGAAACATCCTCAACGCTCACCCTAGAGGAATTTCTGGCTTTACCAGAAACCAAACCCGCCCGCGAATACCATCCAGGGAGGATCGAAACCAAACCCATGCCCAAAGGAAAACATAGTCGCCTTCAAGCCCGTTTAGCCCGTGCTATTGACGAAGTGGCAGAAGATCGCAAAATTGCCCTTGCTCTCACAGAACTGCGCTGCACCATTGCTGGCCGCTCGATTGTGCCGGATATTGCGGTGTTGCGTTGGGCGAATTTGCCCAGGGATGAGGATGGCGAAATTAGCGATCAGGTGACTTGTCCCCCCGATTGGATGATTGAAATCCTCTCACCGGATCAGTCCGCAACATTGGTGATGGAGAAAATCCTCTTTTGTGTCAGTCAAGGGACAGAACTGGGCTGGCTGATTGATCCCCACAGCAAAGGGATCACGGTCTTTAATCACAGCCGGCCCCAGATTTATCTACCGGGCGATACCACGCCGTTAAAGGTGCTTGAGGGCTTAGATGATTGGCAGATTACCCATCAGACCCTATTCGATTGGCTCAAGGTTTAGGTCTTTCCTCGTTACTTGGCTCTGCCAAGTAACGCCCTCCGGGAGGCTCTGCCTCCATTCTCAAGGGCGGCAGAGCCGCTTGATGCCCATACCATGGCAGAGCCATGGCACGAGATGAATTTTCCTAGAAACGATAGGCGCGATCGCCCACCCACAGCGTAGCCGGAACTGCTTGATTGCCCCGTACTCGCACCTCTACGACCATGGGGGGATCGGTGGGGAAACGGCGGTTAATATCGGCAATGTGGTCATTGATCCCGTCTTTTTGATCTTCCGGCATATAGTACCGCTCCAAGCCATAGGTGACTTGGCCATAGTACAGTTGCCCAGCTAAGGCCACCTCATCGATCGCCAAACCTTTAGGGGGATTTAACCCCACCGCCACCGGCTCCCAAGGGGTGGGAATCCCCGCATTGGTTTCCGTTTCGGGACTGCCTAACGTGACATAAATCAACATCGGTTGCGATGGGTCTCGCTCTTCGCTGTCTAATTCGGCTTGAATTTCTGCCCAACCGGGGAGTTTTTCCAAGGTTGGAACTTGGGAAATATCGTAGTTGAGGGTTTGGGAATAGCCCCGGAGAAGATCGTAGGGATCAACGGGGGCAGTTTGGAGGATCACCGGCTCCCCGGCAAAATAAGTGATCATGGCTTGGGCCGGCACACCGACAATTAAGGCAAATTGCGCCAACAGGGTGAGGGCAAATCGCCAGGGGGGGAGACTGTGATCAGGGGTTGTGGTCATGGGAATGCGGAGGATAGAGTATGCCTCATTATTAGGGGGGCGATCGCCCCTGGTTTTCTCCATGGGTCAATTTGGCGATCGCCACAGCAGCAGGATTCCTCCCCTACAAAAAATCCCCCACAACTGGGGGGACAAGCATGGACTGATCCTGGCTCCTGGCATCATGCCCTGAGGATCTCTGCAATCCTGGAGAAGGGTTTATTCTTCGTCTTCATCCCAGGCTTCGACTAAAAGGATTTCACTCACAGGGTCTTGCATCGCAAAACCAAAATCTAACAGTTCTTGTTTCCAGTGACTCCAATCATCGCCATAGAGGAAAGCAATTTTCCAAATGCTATCGCTCGGCTTGAGGATATTGGAATCCACTAAAGAACGCACTTTCCGTTGTAACTTCACCATAGGGTGAGCAACTTGTTGAGTCATACGCTGTTTGTGATTATTTAATAAATGGTGCAAACTTTCTGTTTTTACGCTCCCGATCCTTGAGGTTTCCACTACGAGGAGAGGATCTGTCGGAGGTTCACTGTTTATTCTTTTAGCGCAAAAAGAACCCTAAAAGCAAGGGTTTTCCCGGATCTGGCAAGAATTATTTAGATTTTCTTAAGATTTCCACCCTGTCGAGGGGGATTTGTCGCATTTTTTGACCTCGATTGAGAACAATGCCCCTAGGGACAGTTTTAAGGACTGTCCCTGTGGGTGCTTTCCCCCTTAAACCTGGAGCAACGTGGCCAATACTTCTGGGGTTAAGCGCGGGCCATATTGTGTCACCACTTGGGCCGCTGCCCGTGAGGCCAGAGTTCCCGCTTCGGGGTAGCTCATGCCGTGGGTAATGCCGTAGAGAAAAGCCCCCGCATAGGTATCCCCTGCGCCCACGGTGTCGATCGCCTTTACTGGCATTGGCTCAATCTCGTGTAATGTTTCTCCATCAAAAACGAGGGAACCAGCGGGGCCGAGGGTGACAGCAAAGGTGCGGGCCAGGGTTTTGAGATAGGCGATCGCCCCTTCCCGGTCTTCTACCCCCGCCAACGTCATCGCTTCCGCCTCATTGGCAAAGAGCAAATCCACCCCCGGCCCAATGATTTCCAGCAGGCCATCCCGGAAAAACTTGGCCATATTCGGGTCAGAAAGGGAAAAACTGGTTTTCACCCCCGCATCGCGGGCAAAATTTAACCCCGTAATCGCTGCATCCTTGCCGGTGGGGGAGGTGACAAGATAGCCCTCGGTGTAGAGATATTGGGCTTGGGCGAGGGCCGTGCTATCAATTTCAGCAGGGGAAATATCGGCACTAATCCCTAAAAAGGTGTTCATGGTGCGATCAGCATCGGGGGTGACAAAGACCAAGCATTTGCCGGTTACGCCTTCGGTGCGGGGTTGGTGTTGCAGATTGGTATCTAAGCCACATTCGAGGAGATCGGAGAGGAAAAAGCCCCCTGTGGGATCATTGGCTACCTTACAGGCATAGTAACCCTTACCCCCCAATTGGCTGAGAGTGACGAGGGTATTGGCCGCCGAGCCACCGCTGGCCTTTTTGCACTCCACCCCTTGGAGGTGAACGGTAATTTCACTTTGGCGGTGTTCATCCACCAATGTCATCACGCCCTTTTCAATGTTTAACTCCGCCAGTTGCTCCGGTGTCACCTCATATTCCATGTCCACCAAAGCGTTGCCAATGCCGTAAACGTCATACATAAGCTAATGTTTTAAATCTGCAAGTTGAAGCCTTTGGATGATATAGCAATTTCTGAAGCGATGCGGTACAGAGATCCCCCTCAATCCCCCTTAAAAAGGGGGAGGTAGAGTTTTGATCGCACAGGATTGATCAACCGAAACGGCGGCGGAGGAGGGGTTGAATCAGGAGCAGGACAACCAGATCAAAGGCCAATAACACCGCCAACATCACAGCAAAATTGAGATCCCCCCAAGGGGCGGCCATGACGGGACTGGTGAGGGACCATTGAGCATTGAAATAGATATAGCGGATCGGCTCGATCGCATAGGTGAGGGGGTTCAATGCCGCTAACCATTGCAACCAGGGGGCCATGAAGGAGAGGGGGGCGAGGGCGGTGCTGGCGAACAGGAGGGGTAGATTGGTGACAAAAATTACGGCAATTAATTCAATATGTCCCGGTAGGGCAAAGGCCAGCCCCAAACTGAGGGCCGTCACCCCTAAAACGATGAGCAGGACAATGAGGGCGATCTCCCCCAACCCCACCACATTGGGCAACCCCGCCCCCAAAGCCGCACTGGCCCCAATAATCACCACCGTTTGCACAAAGGCGAGGCTAATAATATAGATCGTCGAAGCCGCCACAATCGAATAGCGGGAAGCCAAGGGAGCCACAAGGAGCCGATTTAAAAACCCAAATTCCCGGTCAAACATCACCGGCAGCCCCGCATTCAATGCCCCCGAAAACGCCGTAAACACAATCACCCCCGGCGCGAGAAACTGGCCATAGTGAACCTCAGGGCCAAACAAACTTTGGGGCGCGTTCGTAAACAAAGCCCCAAAGAGAATCAACCACATCATCGGCTGAATCACCCCCGCCACAAGGGTAGAGGGCCGCCGTTGCAGTTGAATAAAGAGCCGTTGAGTGAGGGCCAGGGTTTCCTGGATAAATTCCGCCACAGCCCCCGGATCCGGGGCTTGGGCAGTTTGGGGGGCAAGGGCAGTGGGACTAATGGATTGGCTCATGATTTGATTTTTAAAGGAAAGTTTAATCTTGTCCCAAGTCCCCTTGTTCTACTCCGCAGGCGCATCGCCGCAAGGGATTAGGGGGATTTAGGGGGATCTTGGGCTGTAAAGTCCCCCGTATTAAGGGGGATTTAGGGGGATCTCCGGTTCAAAGTCCCCCGTATTAAGGGGGATTTAGGGGGATCTCCGGTTCAAAGTCCCCCGTATTAAGGGGGATTTAGGGGGATCTCTGGGGATCTAAGCTGTTTTCATCGCTTGTTTTTGTTCTTTTTTCAGATCCCGCATACTGGCCGCCGCCAACTCCGCATCCATGAGCGTGCGACCCGTAGCCGCGAGATAAACATCATCCAAACTCGGTCGGGATTGGGCGAGGCTGAAAATGGGCAGACCAATATCGGTGAGGGTGTCTTGAATTTGGGGGAGGGCATTGCTACCCCGTTGGACAACAAGATTGAGGGAATTGCCTTGGGCGGTATTGATAATCACCGTTTCCACAAAGGGCAGGGCATTAAGACTGTGCTGTGCCTTTTGGACTTCTTCGTCGGAGGTGAACTCCCGGAGCCGGAGGGTAATGCGATCGCCCCCCACCTGATCCTTTAACTGGGTGGGTGTGCCTTCTGCCAAGACTAAACCCCGGTCAATAATCGCGAGGCGATCGGCCAAGGCATCCACCTCTTCTAAATAATGGCTGGTGAGCAGCACCGTTGTCCCGGCGGCCTTCAGTTGGCGTAAAAATTCCCACACGACAAAGCGGCTTTCAATATCCAACCCCACCGTCGGCTCATCCAAAACCAAAAGATCCGGCTGATGGAGTAGCCCAGCAGCGAGATCGAGGCGGCGGCGAATCCCGCCGGAATAGGTTCCGGTTTTTTGGTCGGCGTAGTCCGTCAGATTGAGGGCTTCGAGTAGTTCTTGAATGCGGTCTTGGGCCCGAGAGCGCGGGATGTGGTAGATGGCGGCTTGAAGGTTGAGCAGTTCCCGCCCGGTGAGGACTTTATCAAGGGCCACTTCTTGGGCCACATAGCCCAGTCTGCGCCGTACCTGTTTGGGTTGCTTGACGGCGGAAATCCCACAGACTTCAACGCGGCCGCTATCGGGTTTAGCAAGGGTACAAAGACAACGAATCGTGGTGGTTTTGCCGGCCCCATTGGGGCCCAGGAGTCCGAAAATTTCTCCCCGTTGGACGGTAAAGGAAATATCTTGAACGGCTGGGATTTCGCCGTAGCGTTTTTGCAGATGTTCAATGACAACAGCGGCGGTCATGACAGCACCATGGGTTTGGGATAACGCTCCCCATTTTAAAGGGTTGCCGTCCGGGAATGGGAAAGGTGGCTAAAGTCAGCCCTCTGAGCCGTGGGGGGAAATTTTTTTCGCTAACTGGATTGCGGATGAGAATTTTACGCCTCTCTGAGCTTGAGGCCCACAGCATGGGGGTGTGAGAGGGGAGTAGCGGCGTTCATGAATCCTTGAGGATTGCTATATGCTAAGTTTTGGCAAAATTTTGGGGGTGAGCTTGAGCAAAACCGAATGGCGTTGGTTGGGGGGGTTGACCGTTGCGGCCTTATTTCTATGGTTAGTGGGTTTAGGCACGGCTCCCCTAAGGGATTGGGATGAGGGAACCTATGGCTTGGTGGCGAGGGAGATGGTGCGATCGCACCATTGGCTCCATCTTTCCCTGTTTGGCCAACCCTTTTGGGCCAAGCCCCCTTTAGGGATTTGGCTAGTGGCCATCGGGTATCAAGTCCTCCAAGGGTTCGGGGCTGAATGGCAATCCCCCGCCCTCGAATTTGCCTGCCGCGCTCCCCTGGCCATCATCACCGCCCTCGGCGTTCCCCTCCTCTACCTCCTCGGTCGGGAACTGTTCGGGAATCAACGGAGGGCAATTGCCGCCGCTGTCGTCTACCTCACCCTTTTACCCGTTGTCCGCCATGGTCGCCTCGCCATGCTTGATGGCATCATCAACACATTTTTGATCTTTTTCCTGCTCTGTTTGGTGAAATCGAAACAGCGGCCCCCCTGGGCCTTCGGTATGGGGATCGCCCTTGCGGCCATTGCGCTGACGAAAGGGGTTTTAGTGTTGGCCTTGGGGGCGATCGCCCTTGGTTACATCCTCCTCCAACAACAATGGCAAGTGTTTAAAAATCCCTACAGTTGGGGGGGATTATTGATTGGGGGGGCGGTGGTAGGGGCTTGGTATGAGGCGCAATGGCAGGCCTACGGCGGGGAATTTATGACCGCGCATTTTGGCGGCCAAAGTTTGGATCGCCTCAGTACCGCCGTGGAGGGCAATGCTGGGCCAATTTGGTATTACCTGTTAGAACTGCTCAAATATGGCTGGCCTTGGCTCGTCTTTTTCCCCAAAGCCCTCACCCAAGCCGCCCAACAATGGCGCAAGGGGGGATTATTGCCCCTGTGGGGATTTGGGTTTTTCTTCGCCCTCGTAAGCGTGATGGGGACAAAATTACCCTGGTATGTTTTCCCGGTTTATTCCTTTTTCGCCCTGCTGATCGGCGGTTATGGATTAACGAATATTGCGCCCAAATTGCGCTACTTTTTCGGATTTTTAACCCTTGCTAGTTTAGGGGGTGGCGCTTATTTGCTCTGGAGTGATCCGCAAATTCCCTTAATCGGCGGGGTGGCGATCGCCCTCATCACGTTCGCCCTCTGTACCCGATGCTTAAGCCGCCCCAACCCAGATCGCCATTTTTTAATCACCCTCAGCATCGGCCTATATCTGGGGTTAACCAGTTTTTTCCTCTCCCCCGCTTGGGTGTGGGAGGTGAATGAAAGTTTTCCGGTGCGGGCCATTGGGGCAATGGTGCGGGAACATACCTCCCCCGATACTGTGGTCTATCTGGGCTATTTCGCCAGCCGCCCCAGTTTGGATTTTTATGGCGATCGCCTCTTCATCCCCGCCGACCTCCCCACACTGCAAACCCTCCACACCCAACACTTCATCCTCATCGACGAACCCACCCGCGCCACTTGGGGGGAATCCCTGGAAATCGTCGCCAGTGCCGACGGCTATCACCTCATTGCCCCCAAAACTCAGCTATGACGCTCAAAAAATCCGTCTTTTCACGGATGACGACCATCACCATCTGCCTTTTTGTCTCTGATTAACGTTGACACTCCCCGCGCTAAAGCGACGGGGATTCTTGGTTCATCGACCGGACTTAACCGAGCAGGATTGCTCCAACCCAGCCAGAGGTCTAATCTCCCCAAGCGTATGACTTCCCGTTTGCCCCACGGTAGTTCGTCCCAGGCGCAGGATACAAACCCGCTTCACTATCGACTCAGCACGATGCCGCTCGCAGACTAACCCTTTCACATTCAAGTCTTCCTAGGCGACCAAATCGTTAGATTGGATGACGCAGTAGGCAATCCGCCCACTCATTACGCTGCCTGCTTACCCTTAAATGCTTCCAGGCCTGTCGGTTTTTAGCCTTGTGATAGTTCCTGGACGTTTGAAATACAATATGATTAGCATAACACGACTGGCCTAAAACGGCGACTAAAGTCGCTCGTGTCGTCTTTCATCCCCGCAATAAATTGACGTTGCTCTAAGACTCCCGCACTATTTTCGTAATCCAGACTACACAACCCCTAAAAAATGTCTGCTACGTTGCGGGAGTCTGAAAATAATGTCCTGCTAAATTTCGGTGTGAGTTATGAAATTGAGGAAAAGTCAAGGAATTTTGGTGGGGGCAATGGCCACCGCTCTGAGCTTAGGGTTTGCCCCCGCAACCCTCGCCAATGAAACGCTGCAACAACTCGAAGCCATCAGCGGCACAGCCCCGATGTCCCAAGTCCGGGGTGTTGCGGAATTGAGCGATGTTTCCCCCAATGATTGGGCCTATGCCGCGTTGAGTGATTTGGTACAACGCTACAACTGTATTGCCGGTTATCCCAACGGCACGTTTAGGGGCGATCGGGCGTTATCTCGCTATGAATTTGCCGCTGGCTTGAATGCTTGTCTCCAACAGATCGAACGACTGATTGCCGAAAGTACCGCCAACTTTGTCAGCCGTGATGATCTCGCCACCATGGAGCGGCTGATGGCAGAGTTTGAAACTGAACTCGCCATGCTGACAACCCGGGTGGACAACCTCGATAGTCGGGTGGCTTTTTTGGAAGATAACCAATTTTCCACCACGACCCGACTGCGGGGCAATGTGTTTATGCACATGAGCCATGCTTGGGCAGGGCGCGATCTGCTCGCCGAAGGTAGCAGTGCTTTTACCTTAGCTACCCCCCGTCGAGATGCGAATAATATTCCGATTCGCCGCACGATTAGCGATGATAGCAAACCGACATTTTCCTATCTGACTTGGCTCAACTTAAGCACCTCCTTTACAGGTAAAGATAATTTAGCAATTCAGCTTGCCGCAGGGAATGGGACTGCACCCGCCAACACCTATGTTTCTGCCGGTTTATTTAATACCTGGGGTTCGACATTTACCAATCAAGGCACAACGGATAATTCGGTCATTATTCGCGAACTCTTTTATCAATTCCCGGTGAATGATACCTTGCAATTAGTGGTTGGGCCAAGGGTGAACTGGTATCGCTATTTTGATGGCAACCGCTACACCAATTTATTCAAAGGGGCTGATAGTTTTAACTCCAGTGGTGGGGCGTTGATTAATACCCTAGACCGGGGGGCGGGGGCAGTGGCGTTAGCCCGCTTGAACGATAAGATTCAGTTCAATATTGGCTATTTAGGGGAAAGCACCGAATTTCTCAGCCAAGCCGCTGGCTTTAATACCGCCGCTAACCCCTCAGAGGGTTTGTTTTCGGGAACCTATACCCTCAGCGGTGAACTGACGTTTACCCCCATTGATGACCTCAATTTGCGGTTTTTATACACGCGATCGCGCCTCAATGCCGTTGGTGGTTTAATCGGTGCAGGGGGGCAAAGTGAACCGCTCTATGGTTTGGCGGATGATGGTTTTGGTGGGGATCTCAATGATGCCAATGCCGATACCTATAGCTTTAATTTCGACTGGCAACCTTTAGAATGGTTGGGTTTATTTGGTCGTTATACCTATGGGAAGACCCATGTACGCCCGGTGAATACGGGTTTATCTCGGGGGGTGATTATTGGCCAATCAGTACAAGCGGGGTTAGCGTTTCCAGATTTGGGCAAAGATGGCTCACTATTAACAGTGTCCTATCTGATTCCCTTTTCAATTATTGGGGGGCGCAACTTTGTTGTTTCTGGGGCAGGGGACGGGGGCATTCAACATGAGTTTGAAGCCAACTATTTCTATCCCCTCAATAATAATATTGCCCTGGTTCCTTCGTTCTTCTGGATTAAAAACCCGAATAACTTCGGCGCTAATCCCGATGTTTATGTGGCTAACTTCCGAGCACAATTTAGTTTTTAACTTTTAACGGTTGTGTTTGAAGTCGGGGCGAAAAATTTAATATAGCGTTTTCGCGACTTATGAGAACTCTACTTCCCCCTTTTTAAGGGGGATTGAGGGGGATCTTTGTACCGCATAGCTCTAGCAATTGCTATAAATTTAAATTTTTTCGCCCCTACGCAGATCAAAGAGGGGCTAGAGAGGTACAGGGGAATCGACATAAACCGTTGGGTCTTGGGTGGTGAATTCTAAACCGTAGGTGGTCATGCGTTGGGCGATGGTGGCGTTGGCTAGTTCTAATAAGCGTTTGCGGAGTTCGATGGAGTTATCACTAGAGCCGAGGATGAAGAATGTGACTCGGGCGCGGCGATTTTCCTGATCCTCTAGGGTCATAAATTGAATGCGGGTGCTGCCGGGATCAATGCCCATTAAACTATCGGTACTTTGATTAACAACCTGCTCAACAAGGGCCATTTGCTGGGCATTTAAACTCTGAAAAAAGTCAAGATATAACAAGACCATCACTTTTTTGCCCCGGGTGATGTTTTCAATTTCCATATTGATCATCAGGGAATTGGGGACAATGACGAGGGTATTTTTAGCGGGGGTGCGGATTTTGGTGGAGCGGATACCGATGGATTCGACGCGGCCGAAAAGGCCATTGGTGAGGCGGATATATTCTCCTTTAATATAGGGGCGGTCGAGGTATAACACGATGGTTCCGATTAATTGGGAGAGGGCAGTTTGGGCCGCTAAACCCACTGCTGTAGCGGCTACCCCTAAACTGGCTACTAAGCCGATGAGGTTAATATTTTGGGTCTGGGCAAAGGCGATCGCCGCCGTCATCCCAATCACAACATTCAACACCGATTCAAAGGGTAAAATCAGTTCATCGGGGTCTAGACCCAGCTTTTGGACAAAGGCGATGCCATAGACTTGGAGGAAGAGATGGAGGAGGCGGGAGGTGAGCCAAGCGGTGCTAATGGTCAGGCTGAGAATCATGCAGGGCCGCAGAAAGTTATAAAGGGCGGTGTAGGGGGTGAGCCAACTGAGGGCGATGGTAATGAGGAGGAGCGTGCCGGTAATCCGGATTTCTGGGCGGATGGGTTCGATCCAGCGGGCGTAAAAGCGGTTTTGGGTTTGGGGGGCGATCGCATTGATCACAATCCGCACCACTGTCGGCGTATAACGACCCACAATCATCGCGATGGCTAAAAAGCCGAGAAAAATGAGGGCATTGAGCAGTTCTCGCCTATGGAGCCAAAGGATTGTGGCTTGAAAAATATCCGCAACTTGAGAAAAATCCATGGGGGTTAGATGGTAATGGGAGAATCAACATTGAGGCTGCGTTCTTCAATGGAAAATTCAACCCCAAACTCAGTTAACTGACGGTTAATATTTTGATTGGCAATTTCTAAGACTTGTTTGCGTAAATCCATGGAAACATCCCCTGAGCCAAGGATAAAAAAGTTGATTTGGGCTTGGGTAATGGTTTGGTTTTGATGATTCTGTGCTTCTTGAAAACGCACCTCTGTACTACGGGGATCGATGCCTAAAATATCTTTGGTACTGTCTAAAATAATCTGGCGAACAAAAGCTTTTTCGGTATCTTCAATCAGACGATGAAAGGTGAGATAGACCAGGGAGATGATTTTTTTGGCGCTGGTGTAGTTTTCAATGTTAATCGAAGCTAACGCACTGTTGGGAACAATCACTAATGTGCCTTTCCCAGAGGTGCGAATTTTGGTCGATCGCATCCCAATCGATTCCACCCGGCCAAAAATACCATCGGGTAAACCAATATAATCATCCACCACAAAGGGCCGGTCTAAATAAATGACAATCCCCCCTAAAATTTGCTCTAGGGTTTTCTGAGCGGCAAAAGCAATGGCTAGCCCCCCCACGCCTAAACTGGCGAGGAGGCCGACGATATTAAAGCGATGCACCTGGGCGAATATAATCACAACAATGATGATTAGTAATCCATTGGCGATCGCCTTCGTCACATTGAGCAGTTCACTATTCACTTTTTGGCGGCTTTGAATCGCGGTATCGAGTAAATAGCGGTCAAATAAGCGGGCAAAAAACCGCGTCCCCAAGAGGATTAAAAAGATGGCTAAGAGTAATCCTAAGGCTGTTTCACCAATCCACCACCAATAGTTTAAGGGGAGATAAATTAGCACCACATCGCTCACACCAATGATCACGCTCAGGAGTACGAGAAATAGATCGGGGGCGATGAGGCGATAGTAGATATCCTGCCAAAGGGGAGGGAGGCGGGCGATGAGGGCGCGGTAGAGCGATCGCCCCCCTAAGCCCAAGAGAATCACGCCTAAAATACTGCCTAAACCGATCAATCCCTTGATCAGGAGGGGGGTAGGGATGGTGATTTGGGTGGCAGTGGTGGGATCCATTGGGGGTCAGAATGGGGATGCAATCTTTATTGGTTTTATCGCAATGGGGGGTCAGAACACCTCTATCCTGAAGGAGATTTTTGTTTGCGGGCAATCACAGCATAAAACGGGTCATGAATGCCCATCCCTAACAATTGCAAAATGGGGGGGGCGGGGGAAGTTTTGCAGATCACCTCTGGTTCTTCAAAGGCTGGGATCGCCCGGATATAACGCTGCACCAATTGCACCCGGCTGGATTCTGTCCCTTCTCGCCAGGCGGCGATCGCCTTTTGGTAAAACATCCGATTGGAAAAGCTAATGATTAACAGCCCCCCCGGTGTCAAAATTCGGGCTACCTCGGCAAACACCTGATCGGGGTATTGCAAATATTGCACGGAAACGCAATTGAGTACCGCCGCAAAACTTTCATCCTCGAAGGGGAGGGTGGTGTTTTCATTGAGGTTTTGGACGAAGTAGTGATCCAAGCGGGGATTTTTGGCCAGTTCTTCCCCATTCATGCCATGGCCCTCCACATGGGCAAATGCCATTTCTTCCGGTAAATGGGAAACCCAACTGCTCATCAGATCGAGGATGCGGGTTTGGGGGGTGAGGCGATCGCGGTACAGGGTGGTCAGTTGGGCAATGAAATGATCATCGACATGGGTGACGAAGCGGGGATAGTCGTAAAACAGAGAATCGTTGGTGGGGTCGAGCTTCGTGCGTTGTTCTGGCAAAAGCATGGTGATTATCGATAAAATAACGTTACAAAAGTTTAGAAAGTTTTAATCTATCCATGGTAACAGCAGCCGCCCCCGCAACCCTCACCCCCCATGATTGGCAATGGCAGGGCCACAACATCCGCTACACCGTCGCCGGGACGGGAGAGCCGCTCCTGTTGATCCATGGGTTTGGGGCTTCCATTGGTCATTGGCGCAAAAATATCCCGGTTTTAGCCGCGGCGGGCTATCAGGTCTATGGCCTTGACCTGTTGGGGTTTGGGGGTTCGGCTAAACCGGCGTTGGCCTACAGTCTGGAGTTATGGGAGGCGCAGATTTGTGATTTTTGGCAGGCCCACATTGGCCGGCCGATGGTGATGGTGGGGAATTCTATCGGGGGGCTGTTGACGTTGATGGTGATGGCGCACCGGCCGGAAATCACGGAAGGCGGGGTATTGATTAATTGTGCGGGGGGGCTGAACCACCGGCCGGAGGAGTTAAACCCGCTGTTGCGGTTGGTGATGGGGACGTTTACGCAGTTGGTGAGTTCTCCCCTGGTGGGGCCTTTGGTGTTTAACCAAATTCGCCAGCGGGGCCGGATTAAGAATACGCTTTATCAGGTGTATGGCGATCGCAATGCTGTCACGGATGATCTGGTGGAGTTGCTCTATCAACCTTCCTGTGATGCGGGGGCGCAGGCGGTGTTTGCTTCGGTGTTGACTGCACCCCCTGGCCCGGCTCCGGGGGAATTGTTACCAGCGATCGCGCAACCGCTGTTAATTCTGTGGGGGGATGCTGATCCCTGGACTCCGATCTCTGGTTCTAAAATCTATCAAAATCTCCCCCAAGGGGAATTCCACATCATCCCGAAGGCGGGCCATTGTCCCCACGACGAAACCCCGGATCAAGTCAATGCCCTTATCCTCCAATGGTTAGCGGCTCACGCTCAGGATTAGGGGATATTCAGATATATTGCTGATGTAGGGGCGAAAAATTTTAAATTTCGCCCCCACGCCGATCAACTCTACAACGTCCAATGAATAAACAACAACTAATTGACGAACTGGAATCAACGCCTGATTTTTTAATTCAAGAAGTCTATGACTTTCTGCTTTTTTTAAAAACGAAGGTCAAGGTTCAACCTATCCCAGATTCTTCTCCTGCCAACAATAACCCGATCCTGCAAATGATTGATGAAATTACCGCCGAAGTTCCTTTACAGGAATGGGATCAACTTCCCAAGGATTTTTCTCAACAGTTAGATCATTATCTTTACGGTGTCCCTAAACAAGAATCATGAAGACTGTTTTTGCAGATACAGGATACTGGATTGCATTGCTGAATTCGAGTAACAATTTACATTCAAAGTCAAAGGAAATAACCCAAGCCCTTTATCCTCTAAAAATTATTACTACTGAAATGATTTTTGTTGAATGCTTAAATGCCTTTTCTGGTCAAAGGAAATGGTTAAAGTCATCAATGATCAAATTAGTGAAGCGTTCTCAAGATAACGAAAATATCACAATCATTCCTCATGATCAAGAATTATTTTTAGCAGCACTTGAATTTTATGCAAACCGTTTAGACCAGTCTTGGAGTTTAACAGATTGTGCATCATTTTGCGTTATGAAAGAACAGAACATTATGGATGCACTTGCTTATGATAAGCACTTTGTCCAAGCCGGTTTTAATGCATTGTTACGATAATGCACAGTATCTAAAACTGGGTCTTTTGGATATGTATTTATAAGGAAAATTTATCACAAAAAAATCAAGATAAGAAGCGTCTGCGCATATTTTCAAAATTCATAAAGTAATTATAAATGTAGGGTGCGTCAGATGGAATTAATTATGCAATTAGTGGTTCAATTTTGCTTGACGCACCATTTTCTGAATGGTGATTTTGCGTTAGTTACGAAGTTATTTTTTTGTGGTTTAATTTCTCTAATGCATCCTACAACTTTTGAATAATTCGAGATTGCATTGCCTTAAGTTTTATTAGTTAGTTTACACTCATCAAACGCTCATGATCAACCTCCAAACATTCTGTAAAATTCGTGAACAATTTGGACATTTTGCAAGTTGGGCAGTGTGGGCAGAGGAAGGTAAAAAAACCAAAGATAATATTGATGATCTCACTGTATTAGATCCTGAACAAAATCCTGCACTGCTCGATGTACTCCATGGAAATACAGTTTTACTTGGCCTGAATATCTCTCGCAAAATTGAGCGATCGCTGGGCAACTTTCATGATCCTCGACCAATGGCCACAGATTTTAAGATACGATATGCTTTGAAAGAAACTCCCTATTGGGGATCTTACATGACCGATATAATTAAAGATTTTGAAGAGAAAGCTTCTGGAAAAATGATGAAGTTTCTCCGAGAAAACGCTGATTTTGAGCAAAAAAATATACAAATGCTGAGGGAAGAAATAGAGGTATTGGGTGTTCCCAATCCGATTTTAATTACATTTGGAAAGGATGCTGGACTTCTAGCAAAGCGTAATCTCGGCGAAGAATTTCAGATCGTCTGCATACCGCATTATGCAAACTATATTTCTAAAGAAAATTACCGTCTACAACTGGAAAAAGTGCTTCCCAAAACAATAACCAATACCAATATTTTACACATCAAGTAATAATTTTTGATGTACATCAATGGCGATGGTGCGTCAGTCGTGAAGATGCTCGTTTTTATCATCAGTAATCTCTCTGAAACACCCTATAACTCAAACCAAAAGGGAAAGTTTTTGCGCCTACTTATCGGTGAATTGCCAGATGCCTTGCCAGGGAGAGGGGAAACCATTCCGATCGCACCAAGCGAGACGTTCTAAATAAAGACTCGCCGTTTTGTCCGTGGGGTTTTGGGTGAGGACGGCATTAAACGCAGCTTGAGCCGTGGGAATGTCCCCCTGTTGGTAGGCAGCAATCCCTGCCATGAAATCCGGTTGCGTGGCTAACTTGCGATCCTTGTCCGGGTCAGCATCAAGGACTTCATAAATGGCGATCGCCTCCCCCCTGCCCTTCACCATTACCCGATCCAAAAACCGCACCGAGTAGGAATGCTCCCCTAAATTGTCCAACACCGCCTCCGAAATTAACACCGCCACACCATAAAACTTCGTTAACCCCTCCAGCCGCGCTGCCAAATTCACCGTATCGGAAAACGCATCCCCCTGCATCCGCCCCGTTTCCCCGACAATCCCCACCATAATCCGCCCAAAATGAATGCCGATACCAATTTGAATCGGGAACGTTTGGGGGATAACTTGGTTGTAATGGCGTACCCGCTCCTGTTGGGCGATCGCCGCCGCCACCGCATCCCGTGAACCCTGGGGAAAAGCCGCCATAATCCCATCCCCCAAATATTTCACAATGAAGCCGTCATGCTTGCGAATCTCCGGCGAAACCTGCTCCAAATAACCATTAATAAACGTGAAACTTTCCTGGGGGGTCATCTGCTCCAACAACGTCGTAAAGGAACGAATATCCGAAAACAACATTGCCATATCTGTACTAACGTGCTCCCCTAGGGCCACATTCACCAAACTATCCCGCCGCAAAAACTCCAAATATTCCGCTGGCACAAACCGCGCAAAGGAGTTGCGCTGACTTTCTAAACTTTCAAAAGATTCCTTCAGTTGAGCCGTCATACTGTTAAAAGAATTGGCCAACCGCAACAATTCATTAATCCCTTGGGTCGTGACATTTTGCTCCAATTGCCCCCCGGCGATCGCCTCTGTAGCCTGAATCAACCGCAAAATCGGCCCCATTAAAATCCGTGCCGTGACAATCCCCACTCCTGTGGCGATCGCCAAAGCCAAGAGGCAAAGTAACACCGTATTGCGGGTATTGGCCTGGATTTGCCCCATAAAATCCGCCTCCGGCACCACCAACACCACCAACCAATCCAGCCCCTGCCCATCCCGAAAGGGGGCAACTTGAATAAATTGCCGTTTCCCCTCAATGGCAAAATCCAGTTGCTGACTTTCGCGAATATCAAAAAAATTGCCAAAATGCCGCAATAAATGAGCAGCAGTTGCCCGCACTAAAGGATCTTCGCTTTCCGTTGCCTGTAACCGTCGCGGGTGATTCGTTCGCTGACGCGGATCCTTTGCCGCCACCGCATAATCATCATCGGTGGAACTGGAAATTAACGCCCCAGACCGCTCAATAATAAAAGCCTCCCCCGATTTGCCAATATCCAAACTGTGGAGAAATGTCCGCAACTCTTCCGACAGGACAATATCCGTACCACAGACCCCCAATAAAGCATTGTCCCGATACACCGGCTGGCTGGCGGTAATCGTCGGCAACCCAGAGGAAAAATCGAGATAAATCGGACTCCAGGTGGGTTGCCCGGCTTGGCGACCAGCAATATACCAAGGGCGTTGCCGAGGGTCATAGGGGGCAACGGCTTCCAGTAAATGGGTGAGGTTGCCTTGATTGTCCACATCGTAGAGTTGGTAAATGCCCCCAGTGCGCTGATTGCTGGCCATCATTTGCAGCGTGCGACGGTCGAAGCGACTGGTTCCTCGGCGGCGCGTGGCCCCAAAAAAATCGCCCCGCTCATTACCACAGTAAAGACTATTGGTGAGGGGGGTATTTTTGAGTTGCTGAATCAGTTGCGAGCCGCCCCTGATATTGGTGAGATCTAATGTGCCATTGCTGAGGGCGGTGGCATTGAGGCTATTGACGAGATGGGGAGAGGCAACGGAATAATGGAGGCGTTGCTGAATACGGGCAGTGAGTTCACTGCGCAACTGGGAGGCGAGGCTATGGACTGCCCGTTGCCCGGTGCGAAAGGAGAGATAACCAACAATGCTGACGGCGATCGCCATTTGCAGCAAAAACGGCGCAATTAAGACAACCCGCAGGGGCAAGGGGGCAATGGGCTTAAAGAATCGCTTCATACGGTCAGGGAGGGGATAGGCAGGCGCTCGGGTGCGCGATGGCTTGCCCATCGCGGATCGCTTTTATCGTAACCTCAACAGTTTCCCGCTACGACTTTCGGAAGCATTTTCTCTCAGGGCATCTATGCCTCAATATTGCGCCACATCGATCATTAGTATTTCCCCTAAGCGGGAGAGATCAGCGCGATCGCCAAGGGGCGAAAATTTTTCAATAAATTTTCAATTTTCGCCCCGACAAGGTTTTGCGGTGGAGGGTTTAACCCAGCAACGCCTTAGCCCGTGCGACAAAGGCTTCAGCGGTTAAGCCATTAATGGCCATCACCGCCGCCGCACTAGCCGCCGTTTCCCCCCGTTTCCAGGCAAACAAATCACGGGGAGCCTTAGCCCGCAACAGCACCGGCTCCAACATCGCCCCAGAGCCGCCGGTAATGGCTAACACTGCATCGCCCCCAAAGAGATCATCAAAGGACTGATCACTCAAAAACCCTTGATCTGCATCACTACACAGTTCCCAAGCCACATCGGAGGCCCGATAGAGGCGACGGGGGTTAATCACACTGACAATTTTCGACCCGATTCCCTCAGCCGCCAGTTGCTCCGCCGCCGCTAAAGCGGGGATCAATGTCATATCTCCCAAAACCGCAAACACCACAGTTTTACTGCCGGGGGTGGTTTGCAGCACAAAGGCCCCCTGATCTAACCCGGTGCGGGTTTGGGCGAGGGTCGATCGCACCGGCAAAGGCGATTTTGAGACGGTGATTGTAATCCCTTTATTTTTCTGCCCTAGGGCCCAGTCATAACAGGCTTGGGTGCTGTTGGCATCGCAGGGGAAAAGGGGGAAAACGTTACCATTGCGCATCATGGCGGCGAAATAGTTTTCGACCTCTGGCCGTTGGTGTGTCCAACCGTTGCGGCCCTGCTCTAAGGCTCCGGCGGTAAACAGACAAACGGTGGCGGGGGTGAGGCGGCGCAGTTCCGCCATAGCTTGGGTGACGGTTTGCCAGATGGGGAGGCCGTTGATGGCAAAGGATTCATAGGAACACCAGAGCGATCGCCCCCCAAACAACGCCTGAGCCGCCGCCAACCCTGCACAGGCATCTTCACTCAAGGGTTCATAAACCTGGCCTTGGGGTTGTTGGAAGTAATCCGCATCGGGGGTGGGGTGGAGGATTTTCAGGCCCACGTTAATGTTATTAATCCCCGATGCGGCATTGCCATCGGCATTGGTGACAACAAAATCCGGGTCTTCATGGCCCACCTGTACCACCATTGACCCCATGGCGGTGGTGGAAACTTGTTTATCGCCAATGGGGAATTCTTGGCTGATCAGTGTGCCTAAATCCGGCAATGGCCGGGTGGTTTCGGTGACGGCGGTTTGGGAGGCGGGGCCGCCGTTGGCGCGAACATAGTTAGTCCGCACTAATTCCCAGGCTTGGGGGGTGAGGGCGCGGGCCTTGAGGGCTTCGATAATATAGTCTTTTTCGACGGAATCCCCTGGATAAAGGTTGTGGGATTTTGCTCCCCGTTTATGCACCCCTGCACCTTTGAGTTGTTTGACGATTAAGACGGTGAGTTTGCCACCGAGGGCAGATTGAGCAGCTTTGTCGGTGGCTTCTAACAGGGCTTGGGTAAACCGCAGGCGAGCCGGGAATGAAAAGGCGGTGCTATCCACATAGGCCCCGTTTTGTCCCGCATCATCATATTCCTTGGCATCCACGAGGATGATTTCCTGGAAACCATTCCCCTGCCAATAGGCGATCATTTCGGCGTTGGTTTTGGTGGAAACCATGCTGTGGTGTTCTTGGCTGTAGCCATTCCAGACGAGGATCGGCAAGAAGTTGGTGGTTTGGGGATAGGCGGTGTTGAAGTGGCCGAAACTGCTCATGATGTAGGGTTCCCCAAGGCCACCGTCGCCAATGGTGACGGGGAAAAGGATGCCGGGGTTGAGCTTTGCGCCGGCCATGGCGAAATGTTGCCCTTGACCTAAGGGGCCAGCGGGGTTAAGCAGGCCGGGAATTTGGCCGGAAAGGTGGCCGAGGAGGCCGTGGGTTTCCCGGAAGCGATCGCGCATCTCCTGCACCGTGGTAATCCCCATCGCTTCGAGGGATTGATCGAGGAAAACATTGCTATAAAAACCGGGGGCATGGTGGCCCACTTCCGTGGTGATGTTTTTATACCCCAACATCATCAGGGCGGCGATCCCGTCGGCAATACTGGCAAAACCGCCGGGGTGGCCCGATTCTTTGCTGGCGGTAATTTGGAGCGTCAGGTAGCGTAGGGCATCCGCCGCCAGGAGGGTTTGATAAACGGCGTTGGGGTCACTGGGGGAGGCGATCGCCCTTTCACCCGCAGCAATGGCCGCTGTGGTTCCGTGGGCCTCGAATCCTTCTAAACTTTCGGCAAAATATTGAATACCCTCACAAAAGGCGGGGATGGCGGTAGCTACAGACATGAATGAATCCTTAAATAAATGTGCAACAAGACTTAAACAATCTTAGCGTTTCTTTAGTCCCTTCTTGCCCCTCATCCCCCAACCCCTTCTCCCAAAAAGGGAGAAGGGGAGCCGGATTTAAAGTCCCTCGCCCGACTTGGGAGAGGGATTTAGGGTGAGGGGACAATTCAAAGTCCCTCTCCCCTCTTGGGAGAGGGATTTAGGGTGAGGGTCTACAAACTCCGTAACGCCACAATCGGATCCAATTGCGCCGCCCGCCGTGCGGGGATCACGCCAAAAAATAGGCCAATTCCCCCCGATACACTGACGGCAATCACCACAGCTACCGGGGAAACGGTGGATTTCAAGGGGGTTGTCACCGCCAACAGTGTCACCCCTGCCGCGCCGATCACTGTGCCAAAAACCCCACCAATGGCGGAAACGATCACCGCTTCAATGAGAAATTGGGTGAGGATATTGGCTGCCTTTGCCCCCAAGGCCTTACGCAGGCCGATTTCTTGGGTGCGTTCTGTGACGGAAACGAGCATAATATTCATCACCCCAATGCCGCCGACGATGAGGGAAATGGCGGCGATCGCCACCAGCATCAGCGTTAGCCCCCCCGTCACCCTGGTGACAATCCCCAAAATATCCTGCTGCGTCTGCACGCCAAAATCATCATCGCCGGTAATTTGATGGCGAATCCGCAACAGGTTTTCAATCTGAAACTGAGCGGCGCTTACACTGCGCTCATCCTTGGCGCGGATGGAAATAAATGTCACCTGCATCCCATAGGGGGAGGTGTTCCCCGTCACCTGATTGGACATCGTGGTGATAGGCAAATAGACCACCTCATCCTGGTTTTCCCCAAAGGCCGACCCCTTCGCCGCCATCACCCCCACCACCTCAAAACTGACATTCCCTACCCGCACCCGCTCCCCTAGGGGGGATTCAAACCCAAAGAGGCGTTCGGCGGTGTCGCTCCCCAATACGACGATGCGAGCATTGCGGGTGACATCATTGGCGGTGATAAAGCGCCCTTGGTCAATGGCAAAACTGCGCACGGCGAGAAATTCCGGCGTTGTGCCAATGACTTGATGGTTAACATTGCGCCCCAAGCGGGTGATCACCCGTTGGGCTACCAGTTGGGGGGCGACGAGATCCACCGCTGGCACTTGGGTGGCGATCGCCTCTGCATCGGCCAATACCAAAGTTTGAGGCAATTCAAACGTCGTGCGTCGCTCCCGTTGGGATCCCGGCACAACAAACAGCGTATTGGGCCCCAACGTCGCAAACTCATCCTCGGCTAACCGTTGCGCCCCCTGGCCAATGCCCACCATCGTAATCACCGAGGCATTGCCAATCACAATCCCCAGCATCGTTAACGCCGTTCGTAGCCGGTAATTAAGCAATGTCCGCACGGCCATTGAAATATTTTCACGGAGTTCCATAGTTGGTTTCTTTCCCTTGCTGTGCAAGCCGTTGACATCACTCCCCTTTGATCCCCTGTTGCTCTAAACTTTCCACCGCTTGATGTTGGCTGCCCCATTGGTGCATGACATCGAGGATCGGTTGAAGGCTTTCCCCCAAAGGGGTGAGGGAGTATTCTACCTTGGGGGGGACTTGGGGATAAACTTGCCGATGGACAATACCATCAGCTTCTAACTCCCGCAGTTGTTGCGTGAGCATTTTTTGCGTGATCCCGGTGAGAGCGCGTTGCAATTGACCAAACCGCTGCACCCCTTGAAACAGTTCCCGTAAAATCAACACTTTCCAGCGGCCGCCAATTACCTGTAACGTGCGCTCAACGGCACAGTGGACGTGTTTCGTCGTCGTTTCGATCATTGCCATAGTATCTTTTTGGGTACTACCTTACTTTTTAGTGCGTACTGTTTAAATCTATTGTAAACAGGCTAGAGTGAAATCAGCTTAAAAACAGCTTGAATTCAACCCCATTGAGAGGAGATCCATGACTGAACCAGTTATTTTTGATCGTCAACCCGCCGTTTTAGATTTAGAACCGGGTACTTATTTTTGGTGCAGTTGCGGTCAATCGGAAAATCAACCTTTTTGCGATGGTCAGCATAAAGGTACTGGCTTGGCTCCGGTCAAATTTGTAGTGGAAGCTGCAAAAAAGGCGGCACTGTGTAACTGTAAATACAGTAAAAATCAGCCCTTTTGTGATGGCTCCCATAGCAGCCTTGCCTAGAATTGACTTTTTACCCCTTGAAGTCTGAGATGGGCAGGATCCGCCTGTGAGTCAGGCGCTCTTGTCCAAAACCCTTGACAGTTTGGAGATGATCATGTTGCAAGTTCGTAAAAGTGGCGATCGCGGCCATGCTAACCATGGTTGGCTCGATTCCTATCATAGTTTTTCCTTTGCAGGGTATTATGATCCCAATCAGATGGGATTTCGTAGCTTACGGGTGATCAATGAAGATCGCATCGCACCCTTAGGCGGGTTTCCCACCCATGGCCATCAGGATATGGAAATTATTACCTATGTCCTCAGTGGAGCCTTGGAGCATCAAGATAGCCTCGGCACTGGCTCAGTCATCCGCCCCGGTGAAGTGCAACAGATGAGCGCCGGGACGGGGATTCAACACAGTGAATATAACCCCTCGGAGCAAGAATCTACCCATTTATTACAAATTTGGATTGTCCCCAATAAAACCGGGATCACCCCTCGCTATGCCCAGCAAACTTTCCCCATTGCGGCAGAGCCGGGACAACTCCATCTTGTGGTTACGGGGGATGGTCGTGATGGCACGATTCCTGTGCAGCAGGATATGAACCTTTATGCGGGCAGAATTTCGGCGGGAGGGGCGATCGCCACTCAGCTTGATCCCGCTCGCTATGGTTGGCTTCAGGTGGCACGGGGGGAATTGCTCCTCAATGATCTACCCTTGAATGCGGGGGATGGGGTGGCAATCCGTGAAACTACAGACTTAAACCTCACGGCGATTACTGACGCAGAAGTGCTGCTCTTTGACCTTCCTTAAACCACAAATTGATCCTGATTATTTTGGCTGGCGGCTTGGCTGCGGGCATCGTAGTAAAGGTCAGCCAATGTCATCCGATTGAGGGCCTGGGTCAGTTGATCATCCAGACGTTGCCAAAGCCAGTAAGTAACCCAATCTGTGGCTTGGTCGCGTTGGGGTTGATGGTGGGGTAGGGGGTTGATTGTTTCCCCCACAGCGGCCAAAATTTGCCCCAGGGAAATCTGGGCGGGCGGGCAGGCTAAACAATAACCCCCTTGGGGGCCGCGAATCGAATAGACTAAACCCGCCCGTCGTAATTCAATCAATAATTTTTCCAAATAAGGGGCGGGAATATCTTGACGTTGGGCGATCGCCATCACCGAAATCGGTTTATGCTTGGGCTGTAAGGTCAAATCAAGCAGGGCCTTAACGCTGTAATGGGCGCGAGTTGTCAGTTTCATAGAACCAAATATGCTAGTATCCCGATCCGGTGTGAAGACTGAAAATTTCTCCCCCCTGGATGGGCAAGATGCTCGTCTCACCTTCAAAAAGCCGATCCGATTGCGATAACTGCCCAACTGGATCAATGGGTCAAGAAAGGATTGAGATTATACCCGCAATCTTTTTGTTCAGGGATTGAACAGTGATTGACTAACTTATGATAGATTGTAGTTCGATGGATTTATCAAATCCATGATTGTCATGCTGTGATTGCAGCATTGTTAATCGGGTATCGTTGGTGATGGTTCAGACAACCACGGCAAGGATACCCAACATTATCACTGAATTATCCCAAGCTATTAATGAGCAAAAAGACCAATCCAACCCCCCTGACGGGTGAAGAACTCGTCAACAAAGTCAAAGAACTCGGTAGCCTCAGTAAGGACGAAAAGGCGAAAGCCTGTGGTTATTACACCCTAACCAAGAATGGCATCGAGCGGGTGAATATGATGAAATTCCTTAAAGCTCTGATTGCAGCGGAAGGAATTGTTCTAGATGGTTCGGGAAATGGCAATGGTCGTGGTGGCCGTTCAGCAAGCTATCGCATCACTGTACAATCCAACGGCAATTTGCTGATTGGTTCTGCCTATACCAAGAAAATGGGCCTCAATCCAGGGGACGAATTTGAAATCACCCTCGGGCGAAAGCATATTCACCTCAAACCTTTGAATGACTCTGACGACGACGAGTAATCTGTTTTTATTCCTGAGGAGCGTTCAATCTATCCCTTTCCAATGTCTTGGGGAGGGGTCTCCGTCTGGGGTTGTGTTTAATCGCCATCCCAGATCTAATCATGGCCGGAGCCACCCCCCGAACCGCTCTCCCCAGTTGTGGGAGCGGGGTGTTGGCGCGTTCTATTGATCTTTAATCTTTGGGGATGGCGATCGCAGCCCCCTTCACTTGATCAGAGGAGAATTGTTATTTATACCCCACCCTTGGCTCGGTTGATTGAGCAATTGCAAAAATTACCCAGTGTTGGCCCGAAAACGGCTCAACGCCTTGCTCTGCATATTTTGAAACGCCCCGCTGATGAGGCGCAAGCGCTAGCGGAGGCGATTGTGAATGCCCGGCAGCAGGTGGGGGTTTGCCAAACTTGTTTTCATTTGTCGGCGGATCCGGTCTGTACGATCTGCCGCGATCGCAATCGAGATCAGCATACGATCTGTGTGGTGGCGGATTCCCGGGATGTGATTGCGTTGGAAAAAACCCGCGAGTATCGGGGGCGATACCATGTTTTAGGGGGGGTGATTTCCCCCATGGAGGGGATTGGCCCCGATCAGTTAACGATTCAGCCCTTGATCCGCCGGGCCAGTCAGCCGGAAACGACAGAAATTATCCTCGCCATTAGCCCCAGTATTGAGGGGGAAACGACGACGCTTTACATTAGCCAATTGGTGAAGCCCTTTGCGAAGGTGACGCAAATTGCCTTCGGGCTACCCATGGGGGGGGATTTGGAATATGCCGATGAGGTGACGTTAGCCCGCGCCTTGGAGGGACGGCGGGAGTTATTATGACGGGGAGAGCAACGTGATTAAACTCCCCGGCAGCCTCACACCTTTAAGTGAGGGATTGGCTATTCTCCTTGACGAGGGGAATCGTGATCATGAATGTTGTTCCCCGGTCAGGGCTAGAATCGCAGGTCAACATTCCCCCATGCTTTTCGGTAACAATTTGATAGCTGATCGACATCCCCATCCCTGTTCCTTTGCCGATGGGTTTGGTGGTGAAAAAGGGGTTAAAGATCAGGGATTGAGTCTCTGGGGGAATGCCAGGGCCATTGTCGGCGATCGCCACCTTCACCCATTGCTTACCGTCTTGATCTGCGGCTATCAATCCCGTGGTAATCGTGATCTGGTGGGGGTCAGCTTCAATTTCTTGATAGCTCAACCCCGCCCCTTTTTCCTCCAAAGCATCAATGGCATTACTCAAAATATTCATGAACACCTGATTCAACTGCCCTGCATAGCAGGGAATTAGCGGCAACGGGCCATAATTTTTTTCGACCTGAATTGCTGGGCGTTCTGGTTTAGCCTTGAGGCGATGTTGGAGAATCATTAAGGTGCTATCAATCCCCTCATCGAGTTGAACCGCCTTAAAATCCGCCTCATCGGTACGGGAAAAATTGCGCAGGGATAGCACAATCTGACGAATGCGGTCTGTCCCTAACCGCATTGATGTGAGGGTTTTGGGTAGATCCTCCTGCAAAAATTCTAAATCCAACTCTTCCTCCGCTGCTGCCAAGACAGGTAGGGGTTCGGGATACTGTTCTGCCACAAGAGCCACAAAAGCCAGTAAATCCTCGGTGTATCGCTGCACATGGGTCAGGTTGCCATGGATGAAGTTCACGGGGTTATTAATTTCATGGGCAACGCCGGCCACCAACTGCCCTAGGCTGGACATTTTCTCACTTTGAATCACCTGGCTTTGACTCCGTTGTAATTCTAGAAGTGTGTCCTGTAGTTCAGCCGTTCGTAATTGAACCCGCTTTTCCAGATCTTCCCGACTTTCCTCTAAGGCTTGAAAGGAGGTTTGCAGTTGGATCGCCATGGCATTAAAGGAGTTAGACAGGCCTTGTAATTCCTGAATGGGGCTAGAGGGAAGGGTTTGGGCAAAATTGCCAGCGGCAACGGCTTGACTCGCGCTGTTGAGGTGAGCAATGGGATGGGCGATCCAGCGGCTGGTGAACAGACCCATCAAAGAAGTAACCGCTAAGGCAGCAAGACAGAGTAAAACAGTTGTTTGAGTATTGCGGTGGATTTCCCCCATAAAGGTTGATTCAGGAATCGCCACCACCACCAACCAATTTAAGCCATATTCATCTTGCCAAGGTTGAACATTCACAAAATAGGTTGTATCGGCATGACGGATGCTAAGGGTGTTTTCTTTTGTAATCCTGTGGAGATCGCCAAAACGTTCAGTAATAGCTTGAGCAATGGCGCTGATCACTGGGTCAGGGCTGGCGATCGCCTTTACCCGTTCAATCTGATCCCCTTCAACTTTGAAAGGGGCTATCTCGCCAGAGTTGGCGATGAGGTTGCCATCTCGCTCCAGAATAAATACTGGTGTCGAATTTTGTACATACAGTGCTTTCAGAAAGTCACTGAGTTTTAAGAGGTGAATGTCAGCGGCAATCATGCCCAGAAGTTCCCCTTGGGCGTTGTAAATCGGTTGACTGGCGGAGGCAGCCACATAGGGACCTGTGGGAAAAAGTGAGATCACAATGTCGCTCCAGATGGGCTTCTTCGCCGCAATGGGTTCGGTGTACCAAGATTCCTCAAGGTTGTTCCAAGTCCACCGACTCAGCAATGCTGTGGGGTTGCCTTCCGCATCACTGGCATAGGTCATAATGTTGTCTGTTGGCTCTCCACTCCAATCATCAAGGGTGATCGTTGTGCCATCGTAGCGGGCCACCCCTACCCCTCCTTCGGTGGTGAGGCCCATGCCCAAGTAAGTGAGGTCATGGGCCTGCATTTGGCTCCAAAAGTATTGGATCATGGCGGGGCGATCGCTCACATCCAGTAAGCCCTTCTGGATCACTTCAGCATTAATTGCATTGAGAGATTGAGGAATAGCTAAATACCCATCTAAATGTTGGTTGATCACATTCGCCTTTTCTGTGATCAGGTTTGCTGCGAGGTCTTGCACGGCCTGCTGACCGTTACGGTAGGACAAGTAACCCACTAAAGCCACTGCGCCAACAATTTGCAACACAAAAGGCACAATTAACACGACACGGAGCGGCCATGTTGATGTGGGTTTGAAGGCTGGTTTTATCACGGTGTTCTCAAGTTTATTAGGATCACAGCGAACAACTCATAGGACAAACGACCTATAAATTTTCGGAAAGCGTATAAATCCTAACCAAATCTTGTGAAAAAATAGTGAAGGGTTAACTCCATCCTATGGACAAACCCCGAAGTTTTGGCGTGCTCTCCCTTGGCTTAGGGACAACTGGGGGGTTGGCCGGTGGGTGAGCCGGCGATCGCCCCAAAACCACTATTATTCGCCCCCACATTCCCAAAGCCGACAAAATTCACCGTTGATCCTCCAAAAACGGCCACATTCAAATCATCCCCGCCCGCGAATACACCGGGGTTATCGCTGCGATTCCCCGTAAAGGTGGCAATACAAACATTACCGGCGGCGTTATTGGTTTGGACAAAAACGCTATGCTGCCCCGCCTGTTGAATGAGATTGTTCGTAATACCCACATTCGTTAACGATCCCCCGCCATTACTAAACACAAAAATCCCCTGTGCCAGATTGCCCGCCGTTGAGACAGTATTGCCGACAACGGTGACATCCCGCAAAATTCCATTGGCATTGCTGCGCAGAAAAACACCTGTGGAATCACCAATAGCATCGTTAGGGCCGGTTGTGGTGACGGTATTTCCAGAAACAATCACATCATTGAGGGTGCTGTTTTGTGTAGAAATAAAAATACCACGGGCGGCAGAGCCAGCGGTGGTGACGGTATTGTTGGCAACCATCGCCCCGCTGAATGTGCCACCATTATCCGCCCGCAGAAAAATGCCATCGCTATTAAAATTCACTGCTTCAACGCCATTGCCGGTAATCGTGGTATTGCGGATCGTACCGCCGTTGGCATGAAGATACATCCCTTCACCATTGCTGCCGGTTGTGGTGATCCGGTTGCCGGTAATAATCGTATTGCTCACTGTGCCGCCACCGTTGCCATGGAGGGAAATGCCATGGGATTGATTATTGCCTTCGGTACGGATGTTATTGCGATCAATGGTTGCGTTACTGACATTTACGCCGATTACGCCGCGCTGATTAACACCAGTCGTGATCACGTTAAAGCCAGAAAGTTGGCTATTGTTCCCCATCGCCACCCGACCTGTAAACCCGCCCGTGGTAATCGTCGCCCCGTCTAAACGGGGCAGGGTTCCTGTGCCTGATCCGGGTAATTGCACCTGACCCACATCGGCAATATCGAGGGATTGAACGACTCCAGTGGAAAGCACCCGCACCTGATCCGGGATGATAAAACCCGCCATGCCCGGATTTGTGCCGGCATTGACATAGATCACATCATTACCAGCGGATTGGGCGATCGCCACCCCGGCGGTCACTTCCCCAAAGGGATTTTCAAACGTCCCATCTCCCCCCACGGCTCCCCCCGTCACATGGAGAAAGCGCCAAAATTCCCCAGTCACGGGATTGCGGGCGATTTGATCATTGAGGCGATCGCGTATCACCGTTGTCGTCACCTCCTGCTGATGATCCAGGGCGATCGCCTCTTGCCGCTCCACCCCGCGCCCCAAACGCGCCAACACCGTTGGGGAGGGATCGGCCTTGGTGGATTGTCCCCCTAAAATTGCCCCCAATTTCACCGTTAACTGCGTCCCAAAATGGCCATCCGTCGAGACCGTGATCCCCGCTGTCCAGCGATGATTAAACTCCCCCAACAACCGCCCCCGCATTCCCAAATAGCGGCCATTGCGGGGAATATTCAACCCATAAACACCCCAATAACTATAAATACGGCCCGTTTCCCAAGCCCATAACGGATAACCCGCCTCCAGATCCCACCCTGCTACAGCGGTTTGAAATTGGCGTGTTGTCGTTAACGTCTTTTGTCGGAGCAGGTCATAGAGCAAACGTTCCCCGGTAAACCGGAAATTTGTTCCTTGGTTTTGGATGATTGCCCCTTGATTTTGGGCAACCTGACGGCGGCGATCGCCCACCGGCAGATAACCATTAAACCGCCCCACCCATCGGGAACCTTGGAGATCTCCGCCAAAACCCAATTGGTGAAAACTTTGTTTAAAACGGGTGCGCCGCAGATCGTAACCCACATAACCCCCCCAAACGAGATCCGCCGTGGGCAGATATTCCCGATAACCCAACCGGAAATTTCCCCCCCATTGATCCTCAGCAAACCCTAAGAGGCGAGCCTCAGCAAAAAACGTATTCAGTTCAGGGGTTTGAGCAAAGGGGATAAAACCCTGAATTCCCCAAAGGGTATGGCCGTAGGCTTCCCCCAAACCCGTCTCAAACTGGCCCGTGAAGCGAGGCAACAGCGTTGAAGGGGTCGGTTCGGCTTGGACTAGAGCGGGTTGAGGGGAAAGGGTTTGAGCCTGAGCATGGGGAACCGTGAAGAGAATCGGTAGGCTCATCGGGATCGCCAGAGCAAGCGTTCCGATCCGTGAACAAGCATAGTGCATGGCAAATTAGGCTTAATCTCTCCCCAACTATAAATAGAAATAGTAAGGCTAACCAAGAATTACCGTAATTTTACGCATATTCGCGGTAGTCTCCACCTCACCCTCCCCACTCCCCACTCCCCACTCCCCACTTTTTGATAGAGTAAAAGCCGAATTTACCCCCCCCTAAATCCCCCATGGAAAACCGTTGGAACCCCGCTGAAGCTGCCCAATATCAAACCGATTTAGACCTGCGCGTCTATAGCTCCCGCCTCTTGGGCCAAGATCCGAGCCTTGTCCTCCATGGGGGGGGGAATACGTCGGTGAAGGTGACAGAAACTAATATTGTCGGGGAATCGGAGGAAATTCTCTATGTGAAAGGTAGTGGGTGGGATCTGGCCACCATTGAGGCGGCGGGGTTTGCGCCGGTACGGATGGCCCATTTACTCAAATTGGCCAAGCTCGATCGCCTCAGTGATCCCCAAATGGTCAATGAGCTTAAAACCCAAATGACCAATGCCAGCGCCCCCTCGCCTTCGGTGGAGACGATCCTCCATGCCATCCTCCCCTATAAATATGTGGATCACACCCATGCCGATGCGGTGGTGACGGTGACAAATACCGCCAATGGGTGGGAGCGGATTGAGGAGATCTATGGCGATCGCCTCGTGATTATCCCCTATGTGATGCCCGGCTTTGACCTCGCCCGCCTTTGTGCCGAAAAATTCACCGCTGAAGCGGGGCCGCAAACCCTGGGCATGGTGTTGATGAACCATGGCATTTTTTCCTTTGGGGCGACGGCCAAGGAATCCTACGATCGCATGATCGAACTGGTGGCGATGGCGGAAACCTACCTGGCCCAACAGGGGGCAATTCAATCCTTCACCCCTGGCACAGTTTCCCATCAAGATACTCGCCAAAATTTAGCTCAACTCCGTTACGATCTCTCCCAAACCGCTGGCTTTCCGGTGATCCTCGCCACCCATACCACGCCGAAAACCCTCGCCTTTGCCCAACGGGGGGATCTCACTACTATTAGCCAGCAGGGGCCAGCGACTCCCGATCATGTGATCCGCACGAAACGGCTACCTCTGATCGGTCGCGATGTAGCGGCCTACAAGAGCGAATATCAAGCCTATTTCCAAACCCATGCCCAACCGGGCCTAACGATGCTCGATCCTGCGCCCCGCGTCATCCTTGACCCGGAATGGGGCCTTTGTACGGTGGGAAGATCGGTGCAGGCGGCGGCCATTGTGGCGGATATCTACGACCACACCATTGATGTAATCAGCCAAGCTACGGCCTTGGGGGGCTATCAGGCGTTACCGGCGGCGGATCTGTTTGCGGTGGAATATTGGGATTTGGAACAGGCGAAACTGCGCAAAGGGGGCAATCCGCCGCAGTTTACCGGGGAAATTGCCCTGGTGACGGGGGCTGCGTCGGGGATTGGGAAGGCCTGCGCGGAGGCATTGCTCAAAAAAGGGGCGGCGGTGGTGGGGTTGGATATTGACCCCGCCATTGTCGGTTTATTTGACCGGCCGGATTTTTGCGGCATTCCCTGCGATTTGACCGATGAGGGGGCCATTAGTACCGCCCTAGAAAAGGCAGTGCGTCAGTTTGGCGGTGTGGATCTGGTGGTACTGAATGCGGGGATTTTCCCCCCCAGTCGGGCGATCGCCCATCTCGATCTCGACCATTGGCGTAAGGTGATGGCGATTAATCTCGATGCCAATTTAACGCTGTTGCGGGAACTCTACCCCTGTTTAAAATTCGCTCCCCAGGGGGGCCGGGTGGTGGTGATTGGTTCTAAAAATGTGCCGGCTCCGGGGCCGGGGGTGGCGGCCTATTCGGCGGCCAAGGCAGCGTTAACGCAATTGATGCGGGTGGCGGCCTTGGAATGGGGCGGGGATGGTATCCGGATTAACGCAGTACATCCAAACGGTGTATTTGATACGGGGATTTGGACAGAAGAGGTGCTACAAGCCCGGGCGGCCCATTATGGTTTGAGCGTAGCGGATTATAAAACGAATAATCTGCTCAAGGTGGAGGTGACGAGCGCGGCGGTGGCAGATGTGGCGATCGCCCTTTGTACGCCCCTCTTCGCCTGTACTACCGGGGCGCAAATCCCCATCGATGGGGGCAATGAGCGGGTGATTTAGGGTGAGGGCTGTAGATCTGAGGCCAACCAATAGCGATCGCGCCCCTGTTGTTTGGCCATATACAAGGCTTGGTCGGCGGTTTCGATCAGCAAACTGGGCAGGCTATGGGGGGGAGGGGTGAGGGAAGCAATGCCCATGCTGATGGTGATCCGAGTGCTGACCCTTGAAACATCGTGAGGAATGGCCACTGTTTGGAGGGCGATTTGAATTTTTTTCGCCACCTCTAAAGCTTTCGCTTCATCAAAACCCGACAGCACCAGGGCAAATTCTTCCCCCCCATAGCGAGCCGCCAGATCCGTTGGGCGGGGTAAACTGTCCTGGAGGATTTGGGCAATTTCCCGGAGGGTGCGATCGCCACTCAAATGGCCATAGTGATCGTTATAGGCTTTGAACTCATCCACATCACAGAGGATCAGGGCCACAGGATGCTGTTGTTGGTAGGCAAAGGCCCATTCATCGGACAGGTAGTGATCAAAGGCGCGGCGGTTGGCGATGTGGGTGAGGCCATCAAGGGAGGCGAGGCGATTGAGTTGGGCGTTGGCTTCCATCAGTGCTTCTTCGACAATTTCCCGTTGGTGAATTTCTTCCTGAAGCCGTTGGTTATTGGTGGTGAGTTCTTGGGTACGGGCTTGGACTTGTGCTTCTAGGGTTTGGGCGTATTCCTCAATTTGTTCATAGAGGCGGGCATTGGTGATCGAGATGGCAGCTTGGGCGGTGAGGACATCGAGGATCAGGCAACGGTCTTGGGTGAAGGTGTCGGGGAGTTGACGGTTTTCGAGGTAGATGATGCCTTTGAGTTGTCCTTGATAGAGGATGGGGGCGCAGAGAATCGCGCAAACTTGATATTCGACAATGTAGGGGTCTTGGGTGAAGCGACCGCTGCGATAGGCGTTGCTGAGGACAACGGTTTCCTGAGTGCGGCGAACGTATTGCACGACGCTTTGGGGAAAGGTTTCGTTGGCGTTAACGGGGATGGTTTGGCGAATTTCAATATCGCTTTGATTCACCTGGCCCACAGCTTGAATCAGCAACATTTCATCTTGGCAGAGCATTAATACCCCATGGTCGGCTCCGGCGTTTTCCATGATGATCGTCAGCAGTTTTTTGAGGAGGCGGCTGAGGACAATTTCTTTGGAAATGGTTTGGGCCGCTTCCATAACAGTCGGCAGATCCAATTGTTCGAGGGGGTTGCTGTTGCTGGTGACGATGGTGGCGGTGGTGGTTTGTTCGGGGCCGGCGGCTTGGCGTTGTTGACGGCGGATGATGTTGAAGATGTGGGGGTATTCTTTTTCGAGGGCCCGGACTTTGGCCACGGCTCCCCAACGGATATAGGTGTAGTAGGCTTCGGTGAGGTAGAGTTCCCCAATTTTTTGCCGTCCGAGGGCTAGGTAGAAATCCCCTGCCCGTTCATAGGCGATCGCCTCCTCCTGAACAAACCCGGCTGATTGAGCAGTGGCGATCGCCTGATCATAAAACGCCATCGCTTCAACGGTTTGACCTAAAACCCGCGCCTTTTCCGCCTGAATGAGCAGACATTTATTGTGATAATTTTCAGGAACATGATGGCCCCAAGTCTGCAACTGTTGATAATATCCTTCAAGTTGGGACAGATCAGACTGGAGCGATTCTGATTCTGGTGCTTGATAGGGATAGCGTGCCAACAGCGAGAGCGCAAAATAGAAAATATATTGGGGGAACACCATTAAAGCCAACAATGGCCCCCGATACTGCCAAGCCTCAGCCGCGAGGGAAAACCCGTGATCATACTGCTTAAAATAATAAGCCAGCATCAACTGCCCAAACAATGTATAGAACACAGAATTAATATTCTGGGTTTCTAAAAATAAGGGAAGCATGAAATCCGCATCAAATAGATCACCGGCTAATTCTTGAGAGCGATTTTCATAGTGGAGATTGATCACCAACTGGGTAGCAATGGAAAGGTAATTCAGTTGATATTCCTGCTTACAGCTTTCCACCATCTGCAATTGCAATTGCTGCCGTTTCAAAACAGCATCCAGTGGCTCCCCTGCAAAGAGAGGATGTTCACAGAAAAAGATCGCCCCATGGCCGGCAAATTCCCAATCCCCCGTTTCCAAGCCACTTTTCACCCCCCGCTCTAAAATGGGAATCGTCTCCCGGATCGGTATTTTCCAGCAGGCTACCGATGCTCCATAATTTGCATACACCTTCGCCCTAAATTCAGCAGCCTTGAGACGATCCAGTAATTGCATCGCCACTTGACCAAACTGATACCCTAAATCAATATCATTCATCGGGCCACACAGCAGCCAACCATTTAATCCGTAACTATAAACCGATTGGGGCGTATTGCCATGTTGCCAAGCGAGGGTAATCATCGTAAACACAACGGGTATGCCAAAACCCGTATTGAGGATAAAGGCCGCAGGCTGAATATTGAGCAGAATTTGCATCACTGCCTTTTTCAAGGGATCAGTCATAATCGGCAAATTCAAGACCTGACCAATTTCAAAATCTGCGGGCAGTTCTTGAACCAATTCAACATCCAACTCCTTTAAAATGCTTAAGCCCAGGTCAAAGGTTTCTTGCAGTTCTCCCTGAGCAATCAAGATTTTGATTTTTAAATCATAGAGGGGGATTTGATCAAGGAGTGATTTTGCCTTGGCGAAATGGGTTTCAATCAGGGCTAACGCTTCGGTAAAATGGCCATTAAAATATTTTGCTTCGATGAGGTTGGTATGAATAGCCAAACACAAATCATATTGGCTTTCCCACGCATCGGTAGCCAACAAATCCACCGCCACTTGCAGATAATTTTCCGCTGCATCGTAGGCAGTATTTTGCTTGGCCCGTTGCCCCGCCCACAGGTTCAATTCCGCCAGCTCATCCCGCTCTTCCTGACGAGTTAAAAACCCCAAGCCAATATTCAGTTGATTCGTCAACGCAAAAATATTATTCTTGCGCTCCTCCACGGGCATACTCGCCAACAACAACCGCCCAATTTGCAGATGGGTTTCCTGCTTTCCTACCTCCGGAATTAAACTATAGGCGGATTGCTGCACCCGGTCATGGAGAAAGCGATAATCCACCTCCACATCCCGCAATCGTTCCGCTTCTTCAGTCTCAAAAATCGCCGGAATCCGGTAATTATCCCCCATGGGCAAAATTAGCCCCACCTGCAACGCTGCCCACAAAATCCCCGCCATCGCTACGGGAGATTCTTCGCAAATCGTCGCTAAAATCTTCAAACTGAAGCGGTTGCCAATACAAGCCGCCAACTTTAACGCCTTCTGCGTCGCCACTGGTAACTTGGCAATATTCCGCGCCATTAACTCTAGAATATTCAGATCCGTTAAGCCGACGGCCTGAATTTCGCGAATATCCCAAGACCAGCCATTACTGGCGGGATCGTAGTGGAGTAATCCCTCTCCGTAGAGGGTTTTTAATAATTGGGTGAGGAAAAAGGGATTCCCTTGGGTTTTGTTGTAAATTAACTCCGTTAGCTGCACCCGCTCTGAGGCTGCTACTTCCCCATGGAGTGTATCCGTCAACAACGCCGCCACACTCTCCACGCCCAAAGGCTGCACCGTGATCTGATTCACTACTGTTCCCGCAGCGGTGATTTTTTCGAGGCTTTCCGTGAGGGGATGGAGTGGCCCTACTTCATTATCGCGATAGGCTCCGATTAACAAAAAGTAATGGCTTTGGGGATCGGTGATCAATAACTCCAGCATCTCCAATGATGCCGAATCCACCCATTGCAAATCATCGAGGAAAATTACTAAGGGATGTTCCCGCTGACAAAACACCTGGACGAACTGACGAAAAATGCGGTTAAAGCGGTTTTCTGTTTCCTGCATTCCCAGCATCGGTACTTCCGGCTGGGGGCCAATAATTAGCTCTAGCTCGGGGATGACATCCAGGATAATGACACCGTTTTCCCCCAGGGCTGTGAGCAGTTTGCTACGCCATTGGGCCAGTTGAGCATCGCTTTCCCCCAACAGTTGGCGGGTCAGGTCTTGGAACACCTGAATTAACGCCGCGTAGGGGATATTCCGCATGAATTGGTCAAATTTCCCCGCTGCGAAGTAGCCCCGCGCCGCCACCATCGGCTTTTGCACTTCGTTGATGATTGCGGTTTTCCCGATGCCGGAATAGCCCGCGACGAGGATCAATTCGCTGGGGTTGGGGGGGGTTTCCCCTTTGGGAATCTGGGAAACGCGGTCAAAGGCGGTGAGCAGTTGGGCGACTTCGGTTTCCCGGCCGTAGAGTTTTTGGGGGATGAGCAGTTGGGGATCGCGATCGCGCTCCTTCAACGTCAATGCTTCAATCTGCCCTGTTGCTAACCATTGCTGCTGACATTGCTCCAGGTCAAAGGCTAACCCCGCCGCGCTTTGGTAGCGGTCTTCGGCATTTTTTGCCATTAAGATCCGCACCAATTCGCATAACACGGGGGGAAGGTCGGGGTTGAGGGTTTCCAGAGCGGGGGGCGTTTTGGCGATGTGGCAATGGACTAACTCCATCGGGTCAGTGCTGGTGAAGGGGAGTTGACCGCTGAGGAGTTCGTAGAATGTCACCCCCAAGGAATAAAAATCGGTGCGGTAATCGAGGAGGCGATTCATCCGCCCCGTTTGTTCGGGGGAGAGGTAGGCGAGGGTTCCTTGCAGGAGGTAGAGGGCATCGCTGTGGGCCTGTTCTTGGTTGAGGGCGATCGCAATGCCAAAGTCGGCAATTTTAACGGTTTTGCTGCTGGGGTTATAGAGGATGTTGCTGGGTTTGAGGTCTTTGTGGATGATCGGGACATGGTGGATCGCTTCGAGGGCTTGGGCAATGGCGATCGCCACCCCAAAGAAGTCCGCCAAGGGCATCGTCATGCCCCGATAGAGGTCATAAAGGGAGCGAGCGCCGAAGTCTTCGAGGATCAGCACCAAGCCATTGCCATCCCGTTCAAGGCTGTAGGGTTTGAGGATGTGGGGATGGTCGATCTGACTAGGCATGGCGTATTCCTGTCGCAGGCCCGCCAATTCTTCAAGGGTGGGATAGGCGGCTTTGAGGAATTTCAGGATCACCGGGGCCTGGTCGCGTTCCCGCTCGCCCCGATAGATGAGCGTCGATGGACTCTCATAAACTTGTTCACCAATCACATATCCCGTTAAGTTGAGCATGAAGCTGTTTTTTCTTTAAAGATTTGTACCAAAAAAGCAGCACTATTCCCGGAAATGGGGGTAAATTTCCTCGTTAAACAATTCCTGAATCTGCTGATTATTTTGACTTACCAGGGGTTGATAATCTGCCCGCACCTGTACATTATAGTCAGACTGTCGGGCCTGAATACTCCGTAACCATACGGTATGTAAGGTAAAGCCCATATCGAGTTCTTCATGGGCTAACTTACAGACCGGCCCTTTTTTGAGATTGCTCCCGTCAAAAATCCAAATCTGGCTTTGGGTTCCTTCAAACACAATGCAGGAGAGATAACCCTCTGTGGGCAGAGCTTCATCCCCACGGGGAATAAATTGAGGAGAGAGGGCCATGGTGCTGGTAGGGAAGTTGTAGTAATCACCAATGGTGAGAGATTCAGTATCGAGACGGAAAAGGGCCGCTGGCTGACCTTGGCGGGCTAATTCGAGAATTTCCGTTAAGGGAATGAGGCGATATTCATAGTCACGATAGGCGTTGTAAATGTATTGGGTCATCAGGTCTGTCCAGAGTCCAAAGGAGGCCCAATAGATCTGTTGGAGGCGGGGAACCGGCTCACCGTTGGGGTAGCGGTCTTGATAGGCATAGAGGTCAACAGCCCAAGTACATCGGGCATGGGCAAGCACCTGTGTTGTTAAGAATGCGCCGGTTTTACCACACACCACATAACGACCCACACGACCCAGATCAGTTTCATCGTGCTGCATTCCGTGTAAATAGGCTTTAACAGATTCTCCGGTGATTTTAGAAACATCACATTTCCGGAGCCAATCAGCAACTTGCATCCCATTTAAATGGGCAACATGGAGCGTAATTTGATCCTCTGTATCATCATAATCAACGAGAAAATGGGCGGCTTCTTGGGGAATGACAATTTTTCGCACTATCACCGTGTTTTGAGCAGTGGTGAGATCAGCGCGTCGGATCAAATAAACCGCAGAGTCGGGATTGGGATCGCGTTCAAAAAGTTTGCGAAACCAGCGGGGTAAACCATTGAGCAGTTGAGTGATCCCGGCAATAAAGGCAGTATCCATGATCACAATGTAATTTTTTGTCACCCCTACCTGATGGATGGTTTGCTCAATACTGACGGGTTTAAGCTCACCTTTTGCATTTCTAACCATCAATGACCAACGTTGTAGATCATTTTGACCATCCCAGGTCAATAGATCGGTAAAATCGGTCAGCATGCGACCAATGGGTTTAAAACGTGCTAATAGCGGTTTATTAAAGAGGAGCAAAATACAAAGGAATAAAATTGTTCCGAGAATTTTTAAAATGAGCAATCCTGAGCTATTCCACAGGAAGATCATCAAGGCAGCCAAGCCTATTGTCAAGATCGTTTTGAGCCAGATCGGTAAATTCACCAGCCGATCAATGAGGGGGATGGTGAGGAGCAGATTTAAGAGCGATCGCCCGTAGTTGACGGTGAACATTGTCCCGTTTTGATAATCAAAACCGGGGTGTGCGGTGCTGAGAATGCTTTTAAAGGGGAATTTTTTAAAAATCGGGATCTTATCGAGTTCACCGATCCAATCTTGATTAGAACCAACGGGGGTGACAACTTCTAGGCTGACGGGATCGACTTCGTAGGGGCGACCGGCATCGTAGGCGACTAAGAGGCGATCGCTCCTGTCTTGGCCAAATTTCAGGGTTAAGAATGCGGTGTTGAGTTGGTTTCTTAAACCCAGCCGGAAGGAAAATCGAGCAATGCCATGATTGCCAAAACGATATTTGTGGTAGGGGTTTGGGGCTTTGGGATGGGTGGCAAGATCGGCGTAGTAGTCGGGGGTTTTAACGAGGCGAGCGAGAATTTTGGCTTGGCCTTCAGCAAAATCAAGGCGATAGATCATCCCATCCCCATTTAAGAAGGAATCGCCGCCTTTTTCTTTGGAGATAGTTTGAGTTTTGGGGTTAATGATGTCATCGACGGAACCCACGGGCGCAACAATAAAAACATGACCCTGCAAATCGGAGGGTAATGTTCCGGCTACCACGTTGAGGGTCAAGTCAACCTCTCGGCGACTGGTTTCCATAATCCCTGGCGGGACGGTGTTACCTGCATCCGGTGCTGAGTTTTGTGCCATCGTGTTTGTCTGATCATCCATTGCTGTGGTTGAGGTGATACAGCCCATTGAGCACCATCCTATCCCCTCCCTCCCCATTTCCTGACCTCTCCCTGAAAAATTTAACAAACTTTTGGCTGTGATGGGTGTCACCCCTGTTATTGAGATCTCTCACTGCTCACCTTGCCCGCCATCGTCTTCTACCGTGAGCAACCTCAACCGGGCAGGGGATAGAGATCAACCCCAAGATCCTGGCATTGGGGGAAGATAAAAGGGTGAGCAATCGGAGACCAAAACCCATGTTCGGCACTTTACCCCAGGCGATCGCCACCACCCGAAAAACCACCATTCCCTACGCCATCCTGAACGATCATCTGGGGCCACAGGTTCCCCGCCGCCCTGGTTCCCATCTGGGGCTACGGAATCCCCAAAGTGCCAATATTGCCAGCGGTCTGTAAGTTTTCCTTTTCTTCTTCCAACTCAATTTCTTCCTAAGCCTTGGTGTGAGCAGCCAAGGCTTTTTTGTGGTCTAGACCAACACCACTTTGGGGATTAAACCCCGCTCCGGCAGGACTTCCCCCACCCCTAAAAACGCCTCGTCCTCTGCCCACACCTGAGCGATAGCCCCCACGACAAAATCCCCGACAATCCCCTGCCCCTGACACCACCGCCGCGCCGCCTCCGGCTCCAAATCATAGCGGGGTAAATGGGTGAGGAGCCTCTCCGGGGGAATGGGCGTAAATTCGCCCCTTTCTAGTTGATTGGCCAACTGCTCCAAATCCATTGCCCCCGCCAAATCCAACCCACAACTGCGCGTCCGCACCAACGCCGCCAACGTCCCCCCCACCCCTAGGGCCGCCCCTAAATCACGGGCGATCGCCCGAATATAGGTTCCCGGCCCACAGTCGATCTCTAACTCCAATTCGGGGAAATCCCCAGGGGTAAAGGCGATCGCCCGTAACCCCGTCACCACCACCCGCCGCGCCGGAACCTCCACCTGCACCCCCGCTCGCGCCAAATCATACAACCGCTGGCCATCCCGCTGAATCGCACTAAAGGCCGGCGGAATTTGTTCAATCTCCCCTAAAAACCGGGGCAACTGGGCCATAATTTGCGCCAAGGTGAGATCCGGAGCGGGCTGTTGGGTGAGGATCTCCCCTTCGAGATCATCCGTCGTCGTCGTCACCCCAAAGCGCACCCGCCCCCGATAACTTTTTGCTGTGGGTAAATATTGCAGTAATCGCGTCGCCCGCCCTAGGGCAATGGGCAAGACCCCCGTCGCCGCCGGATCGAGGGTTCCCCCATGGCCGACCCGCTTCAACTTTAAAAGCCGCCGCACCTTGGCCACACAATCATGGGAAGTCCACCCCGCCCCTTTGTGCAAATTCAAAAATCCAAAATACTCCATTAATATCCTTAATACCCTCAATACCCTCAAAAAATAGCGATCGCCCCCTGAGTAGAAACACTCATGGTATCATAAGCACTATAGAGATTCTCATTAGATTATCGGGTTTAAAAAAACGTGGAAAACCACAAGGGAAAACTCTTGGTGGTCGATGATGAACCTGCGGTGCGGCGTATCTTACAAACACGTCTAACCATGGTGGGTTACGAAGTCATCACCGCTGCGGACGGGGACGAAGCACTAGAACGGTTTTCAACGGAAGACCCAGACCTGGTGATCTTAGATGTCATGCTTCCGAAAAAAGATGGCTATCAAATTTGTCAGACTATTCGAGAAACTTCCGATGTTCCGATTATTATGCTCACGGCTTTATCCGATGTGGCGGATCGCATTACGGGGCTACAAATCGGAGCCGATGATTATTTAGTGAAACCCTTTTCCCCCAAAGAATTAGAAGCGCGGATTAACACAATTTTCCGTCGCTTAAAACCCCAAGATTCTAAAAGCAATGGGGATGATGGCGTTCTTCAGGCGGGGCAGCTCTGTATTGATAGTAACCGACGGCGGGTTTATCTCCATGAGCAACGGGTGCGGCTGACGGAAATTGAGTTTAATATTCTCCAACTGCTGGTTAATCAGGCCGGGGAACCCCTGTCGCGGGCAGCGATCCTCGAAGCTATTTGGGGCTATATCCCCCGCCAGCCGGGGGATCTGCGGTTAGTGGATGTGCATATCTCCCGCCTGCGGAGCAAAATCGAAGCTGACCCCAAACAGCCGGACTATATCATTACCGAGCGGGGCATGGGTTATTCGTTTCAACGCTTTCCCTCCTTGGCTTCAGCCCACCAGTAAATTTTCTTCGGGATATTGCAATTGACTGGGGGGTTTTTCCCCCAAAATTGCTGCCATGGAAACTAAAATTCCCACCCGACCTATATACATGGTCAGAATTAAGATTAAGTGACCCCAGGCGGAAAAGTCGGCGGTGATTCCCGTGGAAAGGCCAACGGTGGCGAAGGCGGAAACACATTCAAATAAGAGGTCAATAAACTCAAACTTCCCGGATTCAATCAGGGCGAGGCTAATGGTGGTGAAGGCGATCAAAAATCCCGACCCCATGAAGACGGCGATCGCCTTCAAAATTAACGAAGGGGAGAGGGTACGCCCATACATCACCACCTGTTCACTACCCCGCAATGTGGATCGGGTGCAGTTGAGCAAAATCCGTAAGGTGGTGGTTTTGATCCCTCCTCCCGTCCCGCTGGGGCTGGCCCCGATGAACATCAGCGCAATGGTGATTAACTGGGCTGCGTCCCCCATTTTGCCATAGTCAATACTGTTAAACCCAGCGGTGCGGGTGGTGACGGATTGGAACCAAGCCGCTAACAGGGTGGTTTGGGGGGGGAGGCCTTTGAGGGTGTCGGGGTTTTGGATTTCGGTGATCAGGTAGGCGACGGTTCCGATTACTAACAAAATGGCGGTCATGCTCGTCACCACTTTGAAATTGAGGGAGAGGCGGGCGGTGCGGGGCGATCGCAGGCTCATCACCCAATTAAACAATTCCATAATCACCTGATAGCCAATGCCGCCAAAGATAATTAACAGGCTAATGGCGAGGTTAATCGGCCAAGAACCCTGATAACCGATCAAGCTATCAGGAAAGAGGCTAAACCCGGCATTATTCCAAGCACTGATACTGTGAAATACAGCTAGCCACAACCCTCGGATACTGCCATATTCAGCACTAAAGGGTTGAAACATGATGATCACTCCCAGCAGTTCAAACACCAGTACCGTAGCAATAATCGAGCGAATCAGGCTACGGCTGCCTTGGACAAAGGGGCGATCGAAGGATTCTTGGATCGCGAACTTTTGGCGAAAATCAAATTTTTGCCGAAACACCAAGAGTAAAAACGTGGTGCTGGTCATGTAGCCCAAGCCGCCAATCTGAACGAGGAGTAGGATAAAGGCTTGCCCCCAGAGGGAAAAATGGGTTCCGGTATCCACAACCGCCAACCCGGTGACACAGACCGCTGAAGTGGCGGTAAACAGGGCCACAATGGGAGAATTCCATTCACCACTGGTGATGGAAAGGGGGAGCATTAATAAAAGTGTACCTAGGGTGATGACGGCGAGAAACCCTAGGCAAATGGTGCGGGCAATGGTCATAGGGTGGGGAAATTGTCCTCAAAACCGTGTTTAGAGTATAGGGGATTAGGCGATCCGCGTTAGCGTACCTATCCTCTATAGGAAAAACTATCCTCGTTACTTGGCTCTGCCAAGTAACGCCCTCCCGGAGGCTCCGCCTCCCTCTCCCTCCCCCAGCAGGCGGCAGAGCCGCCCAGTATCCATGCCATGGCAGAGCCATGGCACGAGATGAGGAGAGGGTGATGGCTCTGCCCCTAATACAACCCGATGGATGCCACCCAGAGCTTGAATTCCCCCGGTGTGAATTGGGGGTTGAGGGCGCGATCGTATTCAAACTTACTGAGCATCAGTTGAAAGGAGACGATTTCGCGGGGATTGAGGGGCGGCGCGTTCTCGACGGTTTTGGCGCGGAAGACGGGCTTAAGGGTGGCAAAGGGGATCTGAATCGTCAGCCATTGTTGGGCCGCTGTATCAAAGGAAGCGGCGTAGGCGATGCTATCCCAGCCATTTTGATCGCGAATGAAAAATTTATAACGTTGGCCATCCCCTTTGACCCGCAATGTGATCCCGGTGGCGTTCCCCACATCCAACGGCGGCGTAAAGTTGCGCGATCGCACCGAGGTAAACCCGCCGGAATTATCGGTGGAAGTTGTGCCGGTAAACAGAGCACCCTCATCGGTTTTTTCAAAACGACTGGCACTCACGCCCCCCATCACCACATCATCAAGGCTCCCCCAAGTGGCTTGGAGATCTGCCGCGCTCAGGGTTTGAAAATCGACAATCAGGTTATTACTCACCGTGGGAGGGGCGGGGGGTTGGGAAGACATCGGGGCGAAAACACTCAAAAAAGGGATGACCTGGAAAAAGGTCAGGGTTTGGAGCAATCGCCCCAGACCGCTGAGGCGATCGGCGAGATTACACATAAAAATCACGGGTAAGTGGAACGTTACCGTTCTATTGTGGCGTGTTCCCCGGTTTAATGCTGGCCCGTGGGGCGATCGCTCACCACCGTAAAGGCCACCGTGCGATGGAGCCAACGGTCTTGATTGGGGGCCACATTGGCCGGCAACCCCCCAGTTCTCACCACCGCTAGGCGACGGCGATCAATGCCATGGTCTTCTAAAGCGGTTTGGACGGCTTCCGCACGTTGGAGGGCGAGGCGATCCGCGTTAGCGTATCTATCGCCCTCCCCCTCACTCCTATGGCTATAGCCGCGAATCTCCACCCGCAAATGGGGATATTTTTCAAGAAAATTCTTCACCGGAATCACCTTCGCCTGAATATCCACCGGCTCCACCGTCGCTTGGTTATGCCGAAAATAAAACCGCGTTGGTAACGAAAGGGGTTGCACCTGAAGGAGATTTTCCACCCCAATCACCCCCGGAATTGCTGCAAAGCGTTTGATGATTATCGCTTCTGTTTCTTGAGAAGCAGTTGTCCCGGTCAAAATCACCTGGCCGCTGTGGAATTGGGCCGTGATCATCGTGCCGGGTAAATCATTCAGCGTCGCCGCCCATTGGTTCACGGTTGCAATCACGGGTTCATCCACCACCATCAACTGATTTTCAATCTGATAATCGGGGGCTAACGCTTGGATCAGGGTTTGAATCTGCTGATGTAGTTCCCGGTAGGGAACCGTTCCCCGCAGAATCACCCGCCGCCCTTGCACTTGGGGCGCAATCCGATAGAGGGAAAGATTGGGATCAGCCGCGAGAGCAGATTCTAACTGGGCGGTTAGGTGTTTTTGGGGGCGAATCATGGGGAAATAGAAGGCGATCGCCCCCAAGGTGAGGGCCAGCACCACTAAACCCAACCACTGGCGACGGTTGAAGGAAAAGCCAGGGCTGATGGATAAACGACCGCTGAAGGAGAAGCGACGGCGGAACGATTCTAGGAGAGGTTGGAAGGGATCAGGGGCCGTAATGCTTAAGGGTTCAGGATTTGGCAAGGCTTCAGGATCTGAGGCCGTAATGCTTAAGGGTTCAGGATTTGGCAAGGCTTCAGGATCTGAGGCCGTAATGCTTAAGGGTTCAGGATTTGGCAAGGCTTCAGGATCTGGGGCCGTAATGCTTAAGGGTTCAGGGATAAATGATTCAGGGATGAATGATTCAGGATCAGGGGATTCAGCCGGAGGAATCACCGAAGGCATCGCCAACCCAGGGGCTGCTGCTGTGGGTTCTGGGATAGGAGGAAGCGGTTGAGGGGAAGTAGGGGTTTGCAAGGCTTCCACCTGGCCCCGCAGATCTTCATAAAGGGTCGTCAACCGTTTAATATCCGCCTGAGTTGCCAAGGTGGCCCCCTCTGCGGAATTTAACACCATCACCACCTGCTGCAAGGCCTCTAGGGTTTCCCCTTCGCTATAGTCCGGAGCAATCAGCTTTAATAACGCCGCTAACGTGGCATCTAGGGCAGGCAGATCCACCGTCGCGGCGAGTTGCTCCATGGGTTCCAGGCGGGGGCTGGGAAATTGCACCAACTTTGAAGCGGGGGAGGGTGATTGAGGGGAAGAAGTTTCTGGTTCCAAGAGATGATCTAATCGCTCCCAAATCCCTGCTAGATCGGGGGTGGGGTTGGTTTCTGCTGTGGAATGGGTGGATGCACCCATAGCTCTCTTTTCTCCTTTGCGCGATCGCGCTTTTGGGGTGATGGATCTTGCCCTTAAAAGACAAGGCTTTTATGCCCCTTTTAACATTAAATCCCAAGGCATTCCCAAATTCAAAAATACACGGGACTGTAAGAACAAAGCTGTCATACCCAGTAATACCAAGGTACTCAAGATATCCTGCTTCCAACAGAGCAATTTTTCCTGATATAAACCCCCCTGAATCACTAAGTAGGGAAAAATATCACTGAAGGAAATTAAGGCGATCGCCCAAGGCAAACCCCCATATTGGAAACTCAACGGTAGGCCAACAATCACCACCAACAAGCTCGCAAAATTACTATAGGCACTGTAGGACGGTTTACCCACCGCTAACAAAGCCGGGGAAAGGGTGTAAAACAACACCGAAAACCAAATTCCCCCACAGAGAATCGGCATCATCCAAGCGGCATCCTGATAGCGATCGTCATAGAGGCCGAGAATCACCAAATCCCCCCAAGACACCAACAACGCCACCCCCAATGCCGAGAGCAACAACAATGGCCACCGTTGCCGCTGAATCTTTGCATTTAACTCTGGCCGAGGCAATTGATTGTGCTGAGAAATAGCGGGAAAAATCACCTTAGTGCTGAGGCGTTTAAACAATTGGCGGGGAATATTCGCCATCGTATAGGCGATGGTATAGATCCCCAACATTTCTAAGGGGAGGAGCCGACCGAGAATGAGGCGATCGGACTGCTCCGCCAAAAACATCATCGCCGCTGACACAAAAATCCACCGGCCAAACCGCGCTAATTCAATTAAACAATCCCGATCCAACGTCCAGCGGGGTATTGGCTCCTTAAAGAAAATGTAACTGCCCACGGTTCGGAACAAATACCCCGCCAAACCCCCCACCGCCAACGCCCACACCGTCGGACTCAGCCAAGCCCAGGTAATCATCACCACCAACCCCATGGCACTGGTGGTAAATTCGAGCATGGTCAGTTTCCCCACCTCCAAGCGGCGATTGAGGGTAAAAAAAGCATTGGAGCGCAAACTATCCACCATCGTGGTCATGCCCACAAAGGGAAGGAGGAGTAACAGCCGATCATCGCCATAGAACTGGGCGGCGGGAACGGTGATCAGAAAACTAACTCCCCAAAGGACAAAGCCACGAATCACCTGCACTGTCCAAGCGGTATCGAGGAAAACCCGCTCCTCCCCCCGAGGACTATGCACCACACTCTGATTCACCCCCACATCAGAAAACAATTCCAAACCCATGCGCAGCGTTGTCGCCAGGGCCATCAACCCGAAAAAATCCGGCATCAAGAGCCGGGTGAGGATCAGGTTATTGACAAACCGCAGCATTTGGTTCGCCCCGTAACCCAAAAACACCCAGGTTGCGCCACGTACCGCTAGCTTTTTCGTTGAAGTTTTGGGATCAGCAGTCATCAGTTCGATTCAGGGGGGAAGATTCGCTTCTATCCAGAGTACTCATTTTCTGAACAAATACCCGCCTTCTTTGTCCCTCCTCCCCGCTCCGGAATTTTCCCCATTCCCCATTCCCTAATTCAAAATCCCACCCCCCATCAGTTGGCGATCGCGCCTCCCCAATTCCTCCCGCAACCTGCCATAGGGGGCTAACTCCGGCTCTGCGAGGAGTAATTTTGTTGCGGCATCCCTTGCCAAGAGCAACACCTCTTGATCTTCCACCAAACTGGCCAGGGCAAAATCCGCTAACCCCGTTTGTCGCGTCCCCAACACCTCCCCCGGCCCCCGTAGTTTTAAATCCATCTCCGCAATAAAAAATCCATCCTGGGATTGTTCCAACACTTTGAGGCGGTTCATCGCATCGGGATTTTTACTACTGGTCATCAGGAAGCAGTAGGAGCCATGGGAGCCGCGCCCCACTCGCCCCCGCAGTTGATGGAGTTGGGAGAGGCCGAACCGTTCGGCATTTTCGATCAGCATGACGGTGGCGTTGGGGACATCTACCCCCACCTCGATCACCGTCGTGGAGACGATGATCGGGGTTTTGTTATCGCGGAATTGGGCGAGGGCGGTTTCTTTTTCGGCGGGTTTGAGGCGACCGTGGAGGAGGCCGATGGGAATATCGGGAAAGATCGTATTTTGCAATCGTTCGTATTCCTTCACCGCTGCCTTTACATCGAGTTTTTCCGATTCTTCAATGAGGGGAAAAATGATGTAGGCTTGGCGATCGCCCGCCAATTCCCGCCGGATCAGATCATAGGCCTGTTGTCGCTCCTTCGCTGTAAGCACAACGGTTTGAATCGGTTGGCGGCCAGGGGGGAGTTCGTCAATTTGGGACACATCGAGATCCCCATGGAGGCTCAAGGCGAGGGTGCGGGGGATGGGGGTGGCGGTCATGGTGAGCAGATGGGGGGATTGACCCTTGGCCAGTAATCGGCCCCGCTGTTGCACGCCAAAACGATGCTGTTCATCAATCACCACTAAACCCAATTGACGAAACTCTACAGGGTCTTCAATCAGGGCATGGGTTCCCACCAAGAGGGGCAATTCGCCGTTATAAAGTTGGCTATGAATATCCCGCCGTTTTTTCACCCCCGTTGAGCCGGTGAGCAGTTCTACGGGTAGATGAAGTTGATTAAACCATTCCACCAACTTGCGATAATGCTGCTCGGCTAGGACTTCTGTTGGGGCCATCAAGGCCGCCTGATAGCCCGATTGGATCGCCGCCAAGATCGCAAACACCGCCACCACGGTTTTCCCCGATCCCACATCCCCCTGCACTAGGCGCGTCATCGGGTTAGATTGGCCTAAATCGGTGAGGATGTCGCTGATTACTCGCTGTTGGGCGGTGGTGAGTTGGAAGGGGAGGAGATCCCGGAAGCGATCGCTCAAGGGGCCGGTGGGTGTTAAAACAACCCCAGTTTGGATTTGTTGCCGTTGGTGACGACGTTGTAAAAATCCCAGTTGGAGGTAGAAAAATTCATCGAAAATGAGGCGGCGGCGGGCCGCGTCTAAGCTGGCTTGATCGGGGGGGAAATGGAGCGATCGCAACGCCGTCGGCAAATCCACAAACCCATACTGATCCCGTAACACCACAGGCAAAGGATCCCCCAGTTGATCCAGAGCGGGCAACGCCGCCACAATCGCCTGCCGCACCAGATCCGCCGTCACCCCTTCCGTGAGGGGATAGACCGGCAACAACCGGCCAATCTTGAGGGATTCAATTTCCCCCCCTGGGCCGTCGAGGATTTCCACCTCCGGATTTTCCAGGGTTAAGCCGTATTTATTGGCCTTGACTAATCCCGAAGCAGCGGCGATCGCCCCCACGGGAAACCGACCCTCCTGGCCCTTTTGCCAGCCCCGATTACTGTAGCGATTGCCATGAAAAAAGCGGCTCAGTTTAATGTGGCCGGTGTGATCCTTCATCCGCAATTCCCAGATTGTCAATTGGGGTTTACGGGGGGAGGTAAAACAGCGAGAGCCTTTAATCGTGCCGATGATCGTCACCGTTTCCCCCGGCTCCAGGGCCGCAATGGGGGCCTGCTTGGCATAGTCCACATGGTCGCGGGGATAATAATAGATCGCATCAAGCACCGTAACCAGACCCAACTGCGCCAGCAACTTCACCCCCCGCCGACTTTTGAGGCTGGGTAAATCGATCAAAGGGGTATCGAGACTGATCTCGTCTCCATTGGCCTTAATTTCTTTAACCAGAGGGGCGGTTTTCGGGGGGGAAGCGGGGTGATGCTCAATTTCTGGGGTTTTCGCCGCCAGATTCTCAACCGCCGCTATCTTGGCAGCGGCAGTTTGCAGATCTTGGATGAGTTGGCGGGCGGTGGCAATATAGAGCCGCCGCTGGGCGAGGGAGGCTTGGGGGTAGCGGTGAAAATCTTGGGCCAGTTGGCTCCAGCGGCGCTGTTGATCGGGGCTGGCTTCGGGAACGAATTGGCTAAAACTGAGGGCCATAAATTCACTAAAGCGGTGTTCCCGGCCTTGAAGGTCAGCAAATCCCCGCTCGGCTTCAACGGTAAGAGCTTTTTTGAGGCGTAACCAATCCGGTTGCGTGGGGGCCATAGGCGATGATCAGGACAAGCGATCCCATTGTACCGAGAGATTTCCCGATTCGGGCGAGAGCAATCCGGATCGAGTCTCTGTGGAAGTACGACTCTCCCGCTGAAGAAATCACGGCGTTCATGCTCGTAAAGCACCATGGAGCTTTGCTGATTATGCTGAGAGTTGAGGGAATTTTTTCAGCAATTTCGAGGATGAAACTTTACCAAAACTTTAAGAAACTCGCATTTTCCGTAAAGCTTTAGTCAAATTTAGGGATTTCATCTTGGCAATCTCCGCAAAAATACGGTTTACTGAGGGGCAACAGAGTAAATCCAAAAAAAATCCCAACGAAAAAACGTTGGGGTTTGGGTTTAATCACAGCTAGGCACATTATAAACCTGTTTTCAGTTTTGTGCCAAGGGTTTTGGATTTAATTACAGCACAGCAAGGCATTGATATTCCCCGGCCTCAAAGCGCGGGGATTCCCAGTTAATGGGGAGTCTCAGGACTTTCCCCGCCCTCACCGCCAAAGGGGCGATCGCTTCCCCCTGCTAAACAGTCTATTTGATCTCTAATTCCCTGAATCGAGATCCCAGAGTCGATGGAGCTTCTCCCACCGGATTAGAGAGTTGATCTGTTGCAGTTGCTCTCCTTCTGTTGCCTTGGATCTCCATAAAAAAAACCCCAACTAAGCAGTTTGGGTTTCGGGTGATAAGGATGGAAAGAACAAGTTTACTTTGACTCGTTACGATGGGGAAAGATGCGGAAACTGGCCCTGATGGCTTGTTGATCAACCGTTGTGCTTAGTTGGTAGGTTTAATCATGGTTCAACTTTCAGTATAAGATCATGCATCTTGCAAATCATCCGTAAATTCTCGGAGACCGGCTGAAAACTCGGCACATTCAACACATGGCAGCCCCCCTGGGGTGATTTGCACCGATACTCGCCCCTCCTCTCTAAAATAAAAAGGTTTTTGTGATGGAGTCTCGGTAGAACTATGGAACAGGGTGAAACGATCGCCGCCATCGCTTCGGCGGTGGTTCCCCATCAGGGCAGTATTGGTATTGTGCGGCTCTCGGGGTCGGGGGCGGTGGCGATCGCCCGTCAACTGTTCCACGCACCCGGAACCCAACCCTGGGAAACTCACCGTATTCTCTACGGCTCAATCCGCAATCCCCAAACGGGGGTGATGGTGGATGAGGCGCTGTTGCTGTTGATGTTGGCTCCCCGCTCCTTTACCCGTGAGGATGTGGTGGAGTTTCATTGCCATGGGGGCATGATGCCCGTGCAACAGGTGTTACAGCTTTGTTTACAAACTGGGGCGCGGTTGGCGGAGCCGGGGGAATTTTCGCTGCGGGCGTTTCTCAATGGCCGTTTAGATCTCACCCAAGCCGAAAGTGTGGCGGATTTGGTGGGGGCCGGCTCACCCCAAGCGGCTCAGATGGCCCTTGCGGGCCTCAGGGGCAAGTTAGCCCAGCCGATTCGGCAATTGCGGGGGCAATGTTTGGATATTTTGGCGGAAGTGGAGGCCCGCATTGATTTTGAGGAGGATTTGCCCCCCTTGGATGAGGGGGCGATCGCCGCTCAGGTGGCCCAAGTGCGGGAGCAGGTGGCGCGAATTTTGGCCACGGCCCATCGGGGGGAATTGCTGCGCAGTGGGTTGAAGGTGGCGATTGTGGGTCAGCCCAATGTGGGGAAATCGAGCCTGTTAAATGCTTGGAGCCGGAGCGATCGCGCCATTGTGACGGATCTTCCCGGTACAACCCGCGATGTGGTGGAATCGAGCTTGATGGTGGGGGGAATTCCGGTGCAGGTGTTGGATACGGCGGGAATTCGGGAGACGGGGGATCAGGTGGAAAAAATGGGCGTGATGCGATCGCGCCAAGCGGCGGCGGAGGCGGATTTAATCCTGTTCACCCTCGACGCGCAACAGGGCTGGACGGCGGCAGAGGCGGAAATTTACGCCCAGATCCAGCACCGGCCGTTAATTTTGGTGATTAATAAAAGTGATCTTGCTCCTCCGGAATCGGTACAATATCCCCCCGAAATTACCGCCGTTGTCACCACCACCGCCACAACTCAAACAGGTATTGATCAACTGGAAACGGCGATCCTCACCCAAGTTCAGGGGGACAACATCCAAGCCGCTGATCTGGATATCGCCATCAACCAACGCCAAGCCGCTGCCCTCACCGCTGCTCAAAGAGCATTAATTCATGTGGAGGAGGCGATCGCCACTCCCCTCCCCCTCGATTTTTGGACGATTGATCTGCGCAGTGCAATCCAAGCCCTCGGCGCAATTACCGGGGAAGATGTGACGGAATCAGTGCTAGATCAAATTTTCAGCCGTTTTTGTATCGGCAAATAGGCTTAGTCATAGGGAACCCAGGTTTCACTAATGCGGATTTGTGCGGGGTTAGCCTCATCATGAAAAGTTCCCACCCAAATGTCATACCGTCCTGAAGTGGGGTAACTGAACATAACACGAGGATTTACCGAACCTTCGGTGTCATCATCATCATTGCAATACCAAGAACCATCGGGGCCATTAATCACCAGCGTCGTATCAACATCGGAGGCAACGTAAATACTGAGGAGTTCAAAATCCCCGGCTGTGTAATTGACGCGAATATCGGGTTGTGCCGCAGCAATATAGCCCATGCAATCCGGCCCTAAGTTGAAATCACTGGCATTGTTTGTTCCCCCAGCCACAACATCGATATTGTAGGGATCGGGGCGAAAACCAGCATCAAGATTAAACTCACCAAAGAGCGGTTCAGCACCGTAATCGGGATAATCTTGAGCAAAACTGGCTAAACCGGGCAAACCCAGGACAGTGATGCTGAGGGCGATCGCACTCAACGAGGAAATACCTTTAACGATCTGGGATGAGTTGAATTTCATAATTGCTCCATTGGATGAATATTTTAACCATCAGAAAAAATGAAAAGAAAGCTTTACTTTGAGCATTCAGCACCGCAATCCTTTATTGTTCGTCGTGCAGACTGTAGTCCGCTCCCTCAACACATTGCCTAGTAGAAATCTTAGTCCACTCCCTCAATAGCATCAGCCCTTAATGTCATTGCTGAATGCTACCCTTAATCTCCAACTCAGCATATACCCTCAACCTAACTCTTCTTTTTAGGAACTCAGCCTAATTTCGTAATTTGTAACACGATGAATAGCAAACACTGAATCATTAACCTCTCTTTTGTGAAGATCGCAAGGTACAAGCATGGGTTAACCCTTTCCCCAGTGGGGGCTTTAAATTGGCTCCTCTTAGGGAGAAAAGAGGATAGAGAAGAGAGGAGAGCGTGAAGTTTACTGTTTTCCCTCACTCCTCACTCCTCACTTCTTCCCTTTTAATCCGCCATCCATTGGGTGTGGAACATTTCACCCCTGGGTTTATCGGTGCGCTCGTAGGTGTGCGCCCCGAAGTAATCCCGTTGTGCCTGGGTGAGGTTTTGGGGGAGGCGATCGCGCCGATAACTATCGAAATAATCCAGGGAGGCACTAAAGGCCGGAATCGGAATCCCCAAATCATTGGCCGTCACCAACACCGTTCGCCAAGCGGTCTGACGATCCAAAATGCTCTGCTTAAACTCCGGAGCCAGCAAGAGGTTGGGCAGATCGGGGTTTTCCGTAAACGCCGCCTTAATCTTATCCAGGAAACCCGCCCGAATAATACAGCCCCCTTTCCAAATCCGGGCATCTTCCCCCAGATCTAACCCATAGTTATATTCCGCTGAAGCTTTCCGCAACAGGGCCATGCCTTGGGCATAGGAGCACATTTTTGAGCAATAGAGGGCATCGCGCACTTGGTCAACAAACGTTGCCTTATCCCCCTTAAACGTCCCCACTTGAGCCGTAATCTGTTGGGATGCTGCGACCCGCTCCTCCTTATAGGAGGACATAATCCGGGCATTGACCGCCGCATACATCGTCGGCACCGGTACGCCCAATTCCAACGCAGACATCACTGTCCAGCGGCCTGTTCCCTTCTGGCCCGCCGAATCCAAGATTAAATCGACAAGATGCTGATTGGTTTCGGGATCCATCTGGGTGAAAATATCAGCGGTGATTTCAATCAGGAACGAGTTGAGTTCATCGGTGGTATTCCACTGGGCAAACACTTCATGGAGTTCGGGATTGGTTAAACCGGCTCCCAATTTGAGCAGGTCGTAGGCTTCGGCAATCAGTTGCATATCGCCATATTCAATGCCGTTATGCACCATTTTGACGTAGTGGCCTGCGCCACCCCGGCCAATGTAGGCGACGCAAGGGCCATCATCGACTTGGGCAGCAATTTTAACGAGAATCGGCTCTAGTTCTTTATAGGCGCTGGCGGTTCCCCCCGGCATTAAGCTGGGGCCTTTGAGTGCGCCTTCTTCGCCTCCACTCACGCCCATACCCACAAAGCCGAGGCCGGCGGCTTCGAGTTCCTCGGTGCGGCGTTCGGTGTCTTCATAGAGGGAGTTGCCACCATCAATGATCATGTCTCCTGGTTCGAGGAGGGGTTTAAGGTCTTGAATCACCTTGTCCACGGGGGCCCCTGCTTTGACCATCACGAGGATTTTGCGGGGTCGTTCGAGGATGTTGACAAATTCTTCCAGGGAATAGGCGGCTTTGACATCTTTCCCTTGGGCCCTTTCGGCCATGAATTGCTCGGTTTTCGCACCTGTGCGGTTGTAGACGGCAATGGGAAAGCCTCGGCTTTCCACATTGAGGGCGAGGTTTTCCCCCATGACGGCTAGGCCAATCACACCAAAGGTTCGTTTTGTCATAAACTTCTCGATCGCCTCATATAGCAATGGCAGTGTTTGGCTGCAAACACCTGCCTTTAGTTTTAACGTACCGTGATTATTTTCAATCGCTGCTAAAGAAGAGATTAAGAAGCCGAGCTTAGGTCATCTCGTGCCATGGCATGGGCTTCCTATCTCGTGCCATGGCTCTGCCATGGCATGGGCTTTAGGCGGCTCTGCCGCCTAATGGAGGCGGAGCCGCCAAGAATGCGTTACTGGGCGGAGCCAAGTAACGAGAGGCTTCCTTCATTCCAACGTCAGGAAATGCTCAAGATCCTGGGTAATGCGGGGCGGCCAGCGGCGGATCTCCCGTACCCAGTCGAGATTTTGATAGCGGCCATCTAAACCAATGGCGGCGACCCAATGGCTTTCGGCTTCTCCTTGGCGGTTCATTCCCCAGAGGATGGCGGTGAGGGCGGCTCGCATATCGGGGAACATGGGATATTTCCGGGCTAAGGATTGCATGGCTTTGAGGGCGGCTTCGTCCTGGCCGACTTGGTAGAGGGCGAGGGCATAGTTGGCTTGGGCCATGGAAAATTGGGGTTGGCGGGCGATCGCCCCTTGATAATCCTCGACTGCGCCTGGCCAATCCCCTTGGCCGCCTTTGGCGTTGCCGCGATTGTTATAGGCGATCGCATCTTCGGGGTTGAGGCTGAGGACTTGATCATAATCGGCGATCGCTTTTGTCCAATCCCCCAATGCTTCGTAGGCAATGCCCCGGTTGAGGTAGGGGTCGGGGGCATCGGGGGCGAGGGCGATCGCCTCATTAAAATCAGCAATCGCATCATCAACGCGGTTTTGACTGAGGCGAGTATTGCCGCGATTACTCCAGAGGGCGGGATTGGTGGGGAATTCCTCGATCAGTTGGCTCCAAAGGGTTTCGGCTTGCTCCAAGTTGCCTTGTTCGAGGGCGGCGATCGCCTCTCCCGCTAGGGCCTCCCCCGCTTCTAAATCCGCTAGAGTAATGGCCCCTTGGGCGGGGGCAATCCAGCCGGTGAGGAGGGTGAGAGTGAGCAAGAGGGAAATCAGCAGTTGAGAAAGACGCACAAACACTCCGGGGGATGGGGCGATCCGCATTAGCGTACCTATCGTCCTTCAATGTAACAAATCCTTTGGCCTCGCGGACTATTGCCATCGGTTGCGATCGCACTACTCCCCAACCCGCCCACCAAACACCGACCCTGCCCCCTCAGGACAACTAGGCAAGCTAAACGCACGGCAAAACTTGCGGCTCTGCTCCTGCGGTCAAGGAGTTCGGGTAATTAAGGTGTTTCCATCGCTTTGGCTCTGGTAAAAGTCCCCAAATGGGAGTGTTATCCGGCAGTTGCGGGATAACATTCATAATACCGGAGTTAGACCGCAAGCGCTTGACAAAACCCTGCTAAGGGAAGTTATACTGCAAGCGCGATTTAATATATAGTTCGTCAACAAACCCACGAACCACGGAGCGAGTCGCACTATCTGTCCAGTGAGGTCTTTTGGTAACCTGTGAGGTTTCGCGACCATGGAGCAACCGAGAAACATAAGCGCCAACCGGAAAAGCCCTTACTATTCCGTCCGGACTGGGAAGAATGATCAGTCGGCGGCCATTGATCTTCCCACGCTGCTAGGGATGTTCAAGACCCTCTTTCTCCAATTCGAGGGCGAAGGCTACTTCCAGAAATCCCTTGGGTATGAGTGCGTCGATGATGGGTTCGTTCCAGGCGAACTAGGTTATGACTTGCAGGGTACAGTACTGCTCGAACTGCGGAAGACCGGTTTGACTCCCATTCACCGGCAGATCGAGCAGTACAGCGAAGACGATCTTTTTGATATGATCGAGTTTCTTCACGATCACTGCGCAAAGCCCACCAAGCGTTATTACCATAGCTTCAATAATTGCGGGTGGCATTGTCAGGAGTTTGACATCGGAGCTGGTCGGACAGAGTTCCGAGAGAAGGTGAACAAAGTACTTGCCATCTACTCGGATGGGTTCGAGCTATCTTCGGATGGTGAGGTCTTGAGCCTTGCTGAGACTGGGCTTGAGGGCTTATTCGAGGCTCCCCTTCCAACTCTTGATCCAAGCAACGTTGAACAGCGTATTGATGCAGCGCGGAGGAAGTTCAGAAGACACCGTTCGTCGCTCGAAGATCGTCGCGATGCCATCCGTGAGTTGGCTGATGTGCTTGAATATCTGCGCCCGCAACTCAAGCAAGTGCTGCAACCTAAAGACGAAAGCGACTTGTTCAACCTCGCCAACAATTTCGGCATCCGCCATCACAATCCGTCCCAGAAAACAGCTTATGATAAGGGTATATGGTACAGCTGGATGTTCTATTACTATCTCGCAACCTTGCATGCTGCGCTTCGACTAATTGTACGGGCGAATACAACGACCAAAGAGCAATTGGAATCTCTCTAATGGTGGATTTCAAAATGAGGCCGAACAAGGCGTTGCACCTAACGGGGCGGGCTGTCACAGTTTCCAATCGTTCCAGGTTGCTAAGGCCCGCCCCGCAGTCGAACTGGGTCGCTATGCTGCTGAATCATTTATGGAGCTGTCACTTAAGGATATATTTGGCAATCCACAGTGTAAAACAAATGTAAACCTACGAAAAGTTGTTAAGAATTGTAGGGTGCGTCAGACAGGATCAATGATGATATGGGAGGTTGAATTATGTCTGACGCACCGCTTACTAACATAATTTCTCTTAACCTGAGGAATGTAAGCTTCACCAATCCGTGATTGTTCCTGATATTGTTGCTACTGAACTCGCAACCCCCAGAAATCCAAGAGGAGAAACTATGGAAACATTAATTGCAGAAATTGTGCGAAAGCTCCACGCTCTATCTGAGATCAAAATCCTGGAAGTTCTCGATTTTGTTGAATTTCTAGCTTGGGATGAAAAGCACCGGGCTTTGCGACCATTCAGTAATGATCTTGTTCAAGAAGATGAAGAGTTTGAGGCGACTGCTGATTGTCTAGCTGACGAATTTCAAAGGTATATTGGAAACACCATACCTTGCCTGTCAGATTATTCTGTGAGTCGAGCAGGAATTTATGAGGAGCATCCCTGATTGTGCTTTATTTGGTAGATACAAACGTTCTTTTGCGATTCGCAGATCGCTCTCACCCTCTTCATCCCTTGATTAGAACCGCTGTTCGAGAACTACGTCAAAATGGACATAAACTACAAATCTCTTCTCAAAATTGTATTGAATTTTGGAATGTTGCAACTCGACCTATTGAGAGAAATGGATTTGGATTAACTCCTCCTGAAGCTGAACAACTTTTGCAGCTAATTGAACGACTTTTTCCAGTATTGCCTGACAGTTCTGAAATTTACAGAGAATGGCGAAGACTGGTTTTTGTTTTCGGTGTTTCAGGGGTTCAGGTTCACGATGCTCGATTGGTTGCAGCAATGAAAGTTAATGCTATATCACACATACTCACGTTGAACGTAGAAGACTTTAAACGATACCTCTCTGAAGGAATTACGGCTGTTGCACCGGAAACTGTCACTGGAAAAAACACCTAAATTCATCGTTAGATGTCACTTCTTTAAAAGGCAATCCAGAGTTTGCCATAGTTCTCAAAGTCTTAGATGTACTTGGGTTACGCCTCCGTGTTATACCCATCACCTAACACTGCGTTGGTGCGGTGGAAACAGATGAGTTATGCTTCTGGCAAAATGAGGAGAATTAGCTTATGCAATATCTTCAGTCATCAAAATTCCGGTTGGCTATCATTGTAGTAGTAGGCTTGGGGTTGATCTATAAATTGGCCGTTTATCGAGGGTTGATCCCCCCGGTTGTTCAACTCCTCTCCCTCACCCGGCCGATAGTTTGTCCTGCCGATGCCACCCTGCATCAGGTTCCAAACACACTCATAAATACCGATCAAGCCTTAGACCAACTACTGCCCGCGAATTTTGATCGCCGCCAAATCTCCATTCTGATTGAAAAAAGTCAGTACCGCTTGACAGTTTACTACAACCAAAAACCCGTAAAATCCTATCCAGTCGTGTTTGGTAATTTAGTCGGCGATAAACAGCGGGAAGGCGATCGCAAAACCCCCGAAGGCATTTTGAAAATCAAGGACAAATATCCCCATCCCAGTTGGTCAAAATTTCTTTGGCTTGACTATCCTAACGCGCAATCCGAGTGCAAACATAACCTCGCAAAGCAAAAGGGTAAAATTCCCTGGTATAGTACCATTGGTGGTGAAATTGGGATTCATGGTGTGCCAGTTGGTAGTGATGCCATGATTGATCTGCGAGAGAATTGGACATGGGGCTGTCCATCGCTTAAAAATCAAGATATTAATGAGCTTTATGACTTTGTGCAGATTGGGACAATCGTTGAAATTGTCGCTTAAAGTGGACATCTAACTAAAACTTGGAATGTCTACTCTAATTCATCGCCGGGTTAAGGAAGCACGTCAAGGCATCAATCCAGCCGTGATTTGTCGGGTTTCATCAGGCTGGGTTGTGCTTGGCGATGTGTGGCCGCCTGCCTTGTAGTAGCACGTACCTATCAATTCCATTGTGGAAGTCCCCATGAACAACGAGTTGCGTTTTCTTGGGCAGGGGAATGCATCGCTATTTTTATGCAAAAGACTTCAGACGATAACCAATACCATAAACTGTTTCAATAAAATCCTCATCTGCACCTGCGGTCTTGAGCTTTTGCCTTAAGCTTCTGATGTGAACTTTTACTGCATGTTCATCTGGAGAAGATTCCGTTTTCCAGAGGTTTTCAAGAATCACACTACGACTGAGCACGCGGCGATTACTGCGCAGTAGCAATTCTAATAAACTAAACTCCTTTGGCGTTAGTCGGAGAAATTGGTGATCATAACTCACTTCAAATGTACTAGGATTTAACCGCAATCCCCCCCACTCCAGAATCGGAGGCATGACATTGCTGCCACGTCTGAGTAAGGCACGAATCCGAGCAAATAATTCGCCTAAATCAATGGGCTTGACAATATAATCATCAGCACCAGCATCCAAGCCAGTGATTTTGTCGCTAATTGTGTCTCTGGCGGTGATCATCAACACTGGCATTTTATAACCATGCGATCGCAATCGTTGACAAAGAGCAAACCCATCTATTGCCGGTAGCATAATGTCCAGCAACATTAGATCATAGTCAAACACTTTCACAAAATCCCAGCCTTGCTCACCATCCTCTGCCAAGTCAACAACATACTGTTGATCCGTCATCGCTTCTGCCAGCGTCTCTGCCAGGGGAATATCATCTTCCACTAAAAGAATTCTCATGTGACATGGATCACCAAAGTCTACCCTTTAAATTCGCTCTCACGAGCAGTTTTTGATGCAGTTACAAGCCTTTGAAAAACTCCCCGCCCTCAAGGCTAGGGCTTTGAGATCAAATGGCAGCAGTAGGCAAAGCCGAACTTCTACCATTTCAATCGAAGGAGAATCACCCCATTATAAAGGCAGGGGGGCCAACCTACGTTATGTAAAGAACTGTAAAGAATTGACAATGTAAAGAACTGTAAAGATTGACCCGATTTTTGGCATCTTTCCGACTTTTTTACAACTTTTGTACCGATTTTTTTACCTTTGTCACAGTAAGCTCCTCACTCATGTGGAAGAAGGGCAACACCCTACTGCACAAACCCCAGAAAAATTAGGAGAACCTACACTATGTTGGATGCTTTTTCCCGAGTTGTGGCCCAAGCCGATTCCCAAGGTACTTACCTGAATGATGACCAAGTGAACGCTTTGGCCGCAATGGTTGCTGATAGTAACAAACGGTTGGATGTGGTTAACCGTCTGACCAGTAGTGCTGCCGCGATTACCTCCAATGCTTATCGGGCGTTGGTGGCTGAACAACCCCAAGTTTTCGGCCCGGGCGGTGCTTGCTTCCACCATCGTAATCAGGCTGCTTGCCTGCGTGATTTAGGTTTCATTCTCCGTTATGTCACCTATTCGATGTTGGCGGGTGATGCCAGTGTGATGGATGATCGCTGCCTCAATGGTTTACGGGAAACCTACCAAGCCTTAGGCACACCCGGCGCAACCGTTGCTTCCGGTATTGGCAAAATGAAAGATGCAGCCGTTGCGATCGCTAACGACTCCAATGGCATTACCAAAGGCGATTGCAAGTCCTTGATGTCAGAATTGGCCGGTTACTTTGACCGAGCCGCTGCTGCTGTTGCCTAATGCCAGTGCTTTAAATTTCTGTTTTTCCCTTGTTTGTGCTCTTGTTTTACATTTTAACTACGGAGACCTATTCGCTATGAAAACCCCTTTAACTGAGGCAATCTCTGCTGCTGATTCTCGCGGCGCTTACCTAAGCAATACCGAAATGCAGGCCATTTTCGGTCGGTTTAACCGCGCCAATGCCGGTTTAGACGCGGCTAAAGCATTTAACCAAAATGGTCAAGCTTGGGCTGAAGCCGCCGCCAACCATGTTTATCACAAATTTCCCTACACCACCCAAATGCAAGGCTCTCAGTACGCCTCTACCCCCGAGGGGAAATCTAAATGCGTGCGCGATATCAGTCATTATCTGCGGACGATCAGCTATTGTTGTGTGGTGGGTGGCACTGGGCCATTGGATGAGTATGTGATTGCGGGCGTGAAAGAATTTAATGCAGCGCTTGGTTTGTCGCCTAGTTGGTACGTTGCTGCCTTGGAATTTGTCCGGGACAACCATGGTTTGTCCGGAGATGTGGGCGGTGAAGCCAACATCTATCTTAACTATGCAATTAACGCATTGAGCTAATCACCGATCAGCAAAGAACTGGGGCAAGTTAACCACAGTTCAATGATGGTGATACCGCTCAGGATCATCGTTTTTAGCACATCGGAGAATTGAGCGCACAACAAACCTTATTCTCCGATTTGCCTTTTTAAGCTGTTTTAATCAGAGTGCGGCTTTTGCCCATGAATCTTGCGGACAGTCTCCCGCTTAAGGGGACAGCCTGAGGTTTGTAGAATCAAAAACTGTACCTAATTATTTGGGCAATGGCTGGATCGAGAGCAAGCATTAACTGATCCTAACTGCTGCTTTTTTACATCTTTTTACTTATGGAGACCGAATCATGAGCTTAATGGCATCCCGATTGGGGATTGGTGAAATGATTGGCGACAAGGTTGAACTTCGCCAAAATTGGAGTGAGGATAACCTACAGCAGGTTTTTCGTGCCGCCTATACCCATGTGTTTGGCCGAGAAGGCTTAACCCTCAGTGAGGCTTTTAGTAGTTCTGAGGCATTGTTGAGAAATGGCAAAATCAATGTACGTCAGTTCGTTGAAGCCTTAGCCCAGTCAGACTACTATCAAGAACGTTTTTTCTCCTGTAATTCTCAAGTTCGATTCATTGAACTCAATTACAAACATTTTTTAGGCCGCGCTCCCTACGATCAATCTGAGATTGCTTATCATGTTGATCTCTATGCATCTCAAGGCTACGGGGCAGAAATTGCCTCTTACTTTGATAGTCCTGAATATAATGATGCCTTTGGGGATTCTATTGTCCCTTACTACCGAGGATTTCAATCGATTCCTGGGATGAAACAGGTTGGGTTTAATCGGCTATTTCAATTGTACCGAGGTAACGGAAGTAGCGATAATGCTCAAAGGGCAGGTAAAAGCCCTCGCTTACAGCGAGAGTTGGCGATGAATCTGTCCAGTGCCATTGTGCCTTCTTTCCAATCGATGGAATCCATCACGGGTTTAGGAATGAGTCCTGTCGAGGGGGATAAACGAGTGTTTATCGTAGAGGTCATTCAGGGAGGAAGTCAAACCCCAGTGGCAGTACGTCGGAGTCGGAAAGTGTACACCGTACCCTTTGATCAACTCTCTACTCGCTATCAAGAAATTCACCAACGTGGTGGTAAAATCCTTCGGATCACGCCTGTTTAGTTAAGCGACTAGTTCTGGGTTAATGGTCTGCCCAGAACTGGTACTGTCTATTTTGATTGTTATCGCTCAGTGACTCATGACTGTAACTCCATTAGCAGCTCCTATTTTAGGGATTGAGACAGCGATCGCTGCTCTCCGCAATGAGGATCATCAAATTCGTTATTATGCGGTTTGGTGGTTAGCGAAAAACCAAGTGCAATCTAGCTGGTCACTCCTTTGTGAGTTACTTCAGCATGATCGCCACCGTACCGTTGAGGGGGGATATCCTGTGCGCAGGCAGGCTGCCCGTGCTCTAGGAACTCTCCAATCGGTGGAAGCAGTACCCACGCTCATTGATGTCTTGAGTTGTGATCAGGATGCGTACTTACGAGAAGCGGTGATTCAAGCCTTGGCTGCAATTGGCGATCGCCGTGCGGTTGCGCCCTTGTTGCAATTACTGCGTTCTGGAAATTCCCAACCCTATGAGGCATTAATTGAAGCCTTAGGACAATTGCAGGTGCAAGAATCCCTATCGGATGTGAAACCATTTTTAAAAAATCCCTCAGAGCGGATTCAATGTGCAGCGGCTCGCTATTGTTATCAAATTACTCGGCAACCTCAGTACTTGGAACGGATTATTCAAAATTTAGACCATGTTAATCCTTATTTACGCTGGGCAGCCGCGTTTGATTTGGGGGCAGTTGGGCATCTGGAAGCAGCACAAGCCATTTTGCAGGCCAATCTTGGGAATAGTCTCAAACTTTTAAATCTCAAGCGCATTCTTGGAACCATTTTGGATAGCGATCGCCCCACTGCGGTCAAACAAGAAGCTGCACAAACCCTCTTTGCGGCGATGGATAAACTACTGTTACAACTCTAAATCAGTGGTTATACTCCGGTCATACCCTTCATCAACCCGATCATTAAATCTCGAATGGTTATGCTATCTTCCCATTCCTCACTCATCCTTGAGCAAATTCGTAACACTAGGAATACTACTGAAGCATCCCTTGGTTTAGAAATCCTGATAAAACACCATCATCCAGGAGAAATTGAGGCACTTATCCAACTTTTAGATCATCAGCATCCTGGGATTGCGTCCCTCATTGCCCAAGCCTTAGAGCAGCTTGCCCCCGATAGTGTAGAACCTTTAATAACTGCCTTTCATGACAGTATTGATCATGGCAAACAGGGGCAAATTGTGCAAATTTTAGCCAATATTGCCGATGATCGGGCTTTACCCTTATTGGTTAATATGGTTGGGGTTGAAATTGCTAATCACTGTCAGGGCAATGTACGTCGAATTGCTGCACGGGGGTTAGGTAAAATACTGCGATCGCACCCTTCACGATCTGATCCCCACTCCCCCGCCATCAATAAACTGATTTGGGCATTACTGTCTACAGAAGATTGGGCTTTACGCTATGCCGCTGCTGTTTCCCTCGGCGAAATTGCCACAAATCAAACTATTGATGCTCTCCGGCAAGCATTAGCCCAAGAGCGCGATCGCATTGTTCAAGAACGAATTCATCTTCTCTTATCCTCCTCAACCACCCTCTAAAATTCCTAAAGCAATGACAATTCCTTTCCTTACTTATCCCCCTTCCAGCCAAAATCAACGGGTCAATGGATTTGAAGTCGCCGGAGATGAAACCCCGAAAATTTATACAGTCCATGATTTACTCGATCCGTCTGAAATGGATATGCTAATTCAGGCAGCCTATCGACAGATTTATCATGAACAACAATGCCTAACATATCATCGCCAAATCGCTCTAGAATCACAGTTAAAGACTTTTCAAATTACGGTTAAAGATTTTATCTGTGGACTAGTTTTATCAGATTCATTTCGACGCTTGAATTATGAAGTTAACAATAACTATCGATTTGTTGAAATGACAATTCAGCGTGTCTTGGGCCGTTCGGTATATAACAATCGAGAAACTCTTGCTTGGTCAGTAGTTCTAGCAACCAAGGGATTAAATGGCTTTATTGACAGCCTGATGAATACCGAAGAGTATCGCGAACAGTTTGGTGATCATACGGTTCCCTATCAGCGGCGGCGTATTTTACCCCAGCGGACTCAAGGTGAGTTTCCCTTCGCCCGAATGCCCCGTTATGGTTCAGATTATCGCAAGCAACTTCCTAAACCGCCCGTACCCACAGGTTTATTTGATAAAAATGAAAAATTTGAATTCAATATCTTTATGGAACGGGCGGATTTATCTAGGGCATTTTCAGTCTTGATGATTGCTGTACTAATTATTTTCATTCTACTCCTGTTTTCAGGAGCAAATCAGCTTTTCTTTGTTTAAAAGAACTAGAGCAATCCTCAATCAATCTGGGAGTAATCTCTTACCCCTGGCTCCTCTCCCAAACGATGGGAGAGGGGAAGAGGGGGCTTCAAAAACTATTCAAGTTGTCATAGAGTATTGGGGGTACAATGGTCAAGTGGTTCGGTGAATTTTAGCTCAATAAATGGTGCGTTATTTGTTCATTTAATCTTTTATTATCGATTAATCAATCTGATGCTTTCCTACATAAATTATAAGGGGCGTTAAACATAATCAATAATAATCTTGGTGGGTCTTTACGGCTTAGGATTATAAGAAAAAATAATGTCAAAAGTTTTCAAGGCTTTCAGCAGTCAAACAACCTGCGCAATGTATCTAATACACAATTTAGTTATAAACCCAGAAGAGCAATCTTGGTGATTGAATTGCCTCTGACGTATCGTTGACGAACAAAATTAAGCTTAACCGACGGAATGTGAGGTGTGCCTCTCCGATATAGGCTTTATTTCCCTGGGCAACGTGGCTAAAATTTACGCTATACTTAATTTTAGAGATAAAAGCCATATTTTGAAAGTAAACTCAATCCTTAAAATTGGACTGCTCAGGCTACCCAACTAAAATGCAATTTAGTCAAATCAGTCTAACCCCCAATTCCTTATCTTCCCTTCACTACGTGGGATTAGGTATTGGGGTGTCTTTACTGGTGCTTATTATCATCTATTGGGTGATCTCCCAGCAAATCAATGAAAGACGGCGTATAGAGCGCACATTACAGCAACAGACAGAACGGGAACGTTTGGTCAATCAAATTGCCCAGCAAATCCGGCGATCGCTGGACTTAGACAAGGTTTTGGCAACGACTGTTGCAGAAGTTAAACAGTTTTTACAAGTGGATCGGGTCTTAATTTATCGAATTTGGGAAGATGGTACAGGGAGTACAGTTACTGAAACCGTATCCCCACAGTACACAGCAATCTTAGGCCAAACTTTCCCTGAAGAAGTTTTTCCCAAAGAATATCATCATGCTTACACTCTGGGGAAAACACGAACAATTAAAGATATTCGGCAATTTGATGTAGAACCCTGCCTAGCGGAATTTTTACAACAGTTTGCTGTACAGGCAAAATTGGTAGTGCCGATTCTCCAGGAAAGGCTGGAGCCAGAAGATAATCATTCAACACAATTGCTCCAAAAACCACAGTATATTCCCAGTGGAACCAGTCGGCCTTATCTCTGGGGATTGTTAATTGCTCATCAATGTAGTCAACCACGGCAGTGGCATCCTTGGGAGGTGGAGTTAATGCAGCAACTATCAACCCAGGTGGCGATCGCTATTCAACAATCGGAGCTATACGAGCAGTTACAACATCTTAATATTGATTTAGAAAATCGAGTTCAACAACGCACGCAAGAATTAGCATATTCTAATACATTACTCCAGGCAGAGGTGATTGAGCGACAACAGACTGAGGTAGCTTTACGGCATACTAATCAAACTCTACAGTCTTTAATTAATGCGTCACCTCGGGCAATTTTCACCGTAGACTTAGACAACTATATTAAAGTTTGGAATCCAGCAGCCGAACATATTTTTGGTTGGACTGAATCAGAGCTTTTAAATCAGCTTAATCCGATTCTACCGGATAATTTAGAAGAATACCGAGCCATTAAGCAAAGTGTGATGGCGGGAATTACTCCTCCTAGCTTAGAAATTCGACGACCTAGAAAAGATGGCACTTTGATTGAAATTGTTTTTTCGGCTGCACCGCTACGAGATGATCGTGAAATTATTAACGGCATTGTTGTTGTTGTCGCTGATATTACTGAACAAAAACGTCAAGCGGAACAGGTCAGGTTACTTCAGTCTGTTGTGGTTAATAGTAATGATGCGGTTTTGATTACAGAGGCTGAACCCATTGATCCGCCGGGGCCGAGAATCTTATATGTCAATAAAGCATTTACGGAAACAACAGGTTACTCCCTTGAAGAAGTTGTTGGCAAAACCCCTCGCATTTTGCAGGGGCCGAAAACAGATCGGGCTGTTCTCGACAGGGTTCGCATCGCCCTCTCTCAATGGCAACCGGTAACGGCAGAACTGATCAACTATCGCAAAAACGGCTCTGAATTTTGGGTTGAATTTAGCATTGTTCCTGTGGCAGATCGTGGGGGATATTATACCCATTGGATTGCAGTACAACGGGATATTACTGAACGTAAACAAATTGAAAAGGCGTTGCGTTGGAGTGAAGAACGGTATCGTTCACTGATTGAAAATGCCCTGGATATTGTGACCATTTTAGAGGGAGATGGTACAATTCAATATATTAGTCCCTCTGTTGAAAAAGTCTTAGGTTACTCACCCTCTAGCCTAGTTGGTGAAAACTTTTTTCAACTGATTCACTCTGAAGATTTTGTGACAGCTTGTTATCGGATTACAAATGCAACTGAGGAACCAGATGTAGCTTTGCCCATTGAGTTTACTTGTCACCATAAAGATGGTTCTTGGCGGACATTAGAGGCCATTAGTCAACGGTTCACTAATGGTTCTGACTTTGCTCAAATTATTGTTAATTCTCGCGATATTACTGAACGAAAGCGATTGGTCGAACTTCGCACAGCGTTAGAGCACGAAAAGGCACTGGGAATTTTGAAAGCTCGATTTTTTTCAATGGCATCTCATGAATTTCGTACACCATTGAGTACCGCTCTAGCTGCGGCTCAGATCTTGGAAAACTCACCTCAAACCTGGCAGGATACTGAGAAGCGATCTCGTAACTTACTGCGGATTCAAGATGCCGTTAAAAATATGGTACAACTCCTGGATGATATTTTGACGATTAATCGGGCAGAAGCTGGCAGATTAGAGTTTAATCCCCAATGGCTAGATCTAGAAAAATTTTGTCGTAATTTTATAGATGAGGTCTGTTTAGGAGATGCGTCTAATCATATTTTAGAGTTTCGCTGTGAAGGCCCTTGGCAAATTGTTTATTTTGATCAAAAGTCATTGCGCTCTATTTTAGGAAATATTCTTTCCAATGCCATTAAATACTCACCAAAAAATACTCGAGTCAAATGTTTTTTAAGGTTTGATCAATTTGGTGCAACGATTCAAGTTGCTGATCAAGGTATTGGCATTCCATTGTCTGATCAGAAGCAATTATTTGAACCATTTAATCGAGGTAGAAATGTTCGCAATATTCCCGGTACAGGGTTAGGGCTTGTAGTAGTTAAAAAATGTGTTGATTTACATCAGGGCAAGATCACGGTTTCCAGTGAAATTAACCAAGGCACAACTGTGACGATTCTTTTTCCTCACATCAATCCAGTACAGGCCTGAGTACTCGGCGGTAGTGCTCTAGATGTCATGCCGTTTATCCCTAGAACCCTTGAGATTGATCTTTCATGCCAGCATCATTACCCATTGTGAGCACTCCCGACTTGGCGATTGCAATATCCCATGTCACAATTAATTTAATTTGTAAACAAATGTAAAAAACCATGCCCCACACCATTGTCACTGATGTTTGTGAAGGAGTGGCGGACTGTGTGGCCGCCTGCCCTGTAGCCTGTATCCATCCCGGCCCTGGTAAAAATGCCCTCGGAACCGATTGGTATTGGATTGATTTTCAAACCTGTATTGATTGCGCCATCTGCTTACAGGTCTGTCCTGTGACGGGGGCGATTCTCCCGGAAGAGCGGCGGGATTTGCAAAAAACCCCGCAGCCTGGGGGATAAAACGCTCATGTTTTTGCCCGTGCATTTGTACTTTAAGCAAAACCAGAGGGTTTCTGGTTCTAGATTCCGCAACCGGCTGCTTTCAACCCACGGGAAAGCAGCCGGGCGAGCAACGGCTCAGAAACGATCCGCCTCAGCGCCATCATTCCCCCCTGAATCCCCCTACAATAGAACCTGTCCCCCCTCAAACCGGCCATGACTGACGGGATCTATACCCTTGCTAATGATGCTGTTTTAGATCAACTGATCGCATTTTTGAATAGTGTCGAAGCCAACGCGGGCGGCTATCCCGTGGCGGTGTTTGCCTATGATGAACAGATTAGCCAGGTGGCGGCAGAAATTGAGCGTCGCCCCCAAGTGACGCTCCTGGCGGATCCGGAACTGTTCGCACCTTGGGAGGAATTTTCTCGCCAAGTGTGGGATACTCACCCCACCGCTTTCAAACAATGGCAGGCTCAGGGAATTCAAGGGGTGCGACGGATTGGGGCCAATCATCGTTATGCGGCCTTTGATAAAGCGGCTCCCTTTGAGCGGTTTATTTATTTTGATGCGGATGTGGTGGTATTGAATTCAGTCGAGTTCATTTTTAACCAATTGGATCACCACGATACGGTTATTTATGATTTCCAATTTAAAGATCCCAGCCATATTTTTAATCTCGATTCCCCCTATTTTAAAACTCTGTTTACGCCGGAACAGTTGGGGACACAAATTTTTTGCTCTGGCTTTTTTGCTTCCCATCGGGGCCGGTTCCCGGTGGCGGAGCGGCAATGGTTAGTGGCGCAGTTGGCCACCGGGGAGGCGGATCTGCTCTATCCCCGCGCCCCCAATCAATCACTCCTGAATTACATGATGTTGCGATCGCAAAAATCCATCTATAACTTTGCCATCCACCTCCCCCCCACAGAATCAACAGGCTGTGCCGTGACATCTACCCATTTTGAGGAGCGCGATTGCCTTGTTTTCGACCATGGTAAACGCCTCACTTTCCTCCACTACATCGGTGTAGGGGCAGGGATATTTAAACGCCTCACCGAAGGGGAAAATCTCGATTGTCCCTACCGAGAAACCTTTCTCGCCTACCGCTTCCTCCACCAACCCCACCAACGCCCCCAATGGCGAGGCAAACCCCAACCCCTTCACCGCCCCCCCAGCTTGTTGAAACGGATCCGCCAGAAACTGGGTCTCAAGTTTTGAAAATAGCAACAGTTTAGCTCCCACCCCCCACCCCTAACTCCCATGCGTGGCCTTTACATCACTGCTAACAACAAATTTACCGACCAGGCGATCGCCCTCCTCAATAGCATCCGCCATTATGATCCTGATCTGCCTATTACACTCATTCCCTACGATGAAAACTATCAAGAAGTGGCGGCATTATTGGCAAGGGATTATGGCGTAAAGCTCTATCAAGATTTAGAATTTATCGAGCGGCTTTCCGGCAAACTCTATGAAATTTTTGGAGCAGGCTTTTTTGCGCGACCTAATCAGTTTCGTAAGCAAGCTTGCTGGTTTGGAGAATATGATCAATTTCTCTATATTGATACAGACATTGTTGTCTTTGAACGGATTGCCGATAATTTAGATGCCTTAGCAGACTATGATTTTCTCTGTTGTGATTATCAGTATCGGGGTGGAATTGGCAATGTCTTTACAGAAGAAATTTTCACCGCTGGCGTATTAACATCAGCGGATCGCGCTAGCTTGTTCAATGGCGGTTGGTGGGCAGCGAAAAAGCAGCTTTTTACGGAACAGGATCTCTATGAAAGCTTTGCGGAATGTGCGGCTCACCCGGAATATTTTGATTTTTCCCAAAAGACTTCCGATCAGCCAATTATTAACTACATGATTTTGCGAAAAATCGGGGGCGATCGCCGTTTTAACCTCGTCAATCGGCCCGGTGGTGCTCCCGGCAGTTGGGCAGGGAGTCCGCAATTTATCCCCCAAGGGGAAGGGGTATTAGTCGATCCCAACTGTGGCAACCAGCGGCTGCAATACCTCCATTGGGCGGGGATTCGGATCGCGCCAGGTTGTCCCTATTGGCCGATCTGGAAATATTACCGCTATCTCAACAGTGCCGAAATCCCCGCCGATCCCCCGGCGGTAGTGCCATCGTTTTGGCAACGGCTGAAAGCATGGTTAGGGAAGTAGAAATTATTTCACTGCTCCACCTTGAAAGGGTGCTCATTTTTACGAAATAAATAAACATCATCCTGCTCAAATATTGGTGCAAACTGTTGCTCACTTTTTAATCGTGCTAGCAATTGCTGCGCCCCTTCTGGAGAAAATCCATAGTTAGGATGACGTACATTGAGCAGCACAAATTCATAGCGATCTAAATCGTCAGCGAAATTATGATCCTGGGGATGCTGAATAAAGGCGCGATGGGTGAGATGGGGGACTAAATTGTGATTGGTAAGGACATCCCCTTGGGTATCAATCATTGTGATGGCTTGACGATTGGCTGACCATGTATCGAGATCTGACAAATAAAGCCCGAAAAAATAACCATATTTCGCCAAGGCAAAAAAACAAAATAAGCACCAAGCGAGGATCCACTTTTTGGGCTTTAAAAAATTCTTTCCATCCGCAACTGTAGCAATCACTGATAGGATTAAAAAAGGAAGGATAGGTACAGAATATTGATGCACAATGTCTTTTTGGGCTAAGGTGTTACTGAGAAGATTTAGGAACAAAATCGGTGTGGTGGCAATCAAAGGTGCTAGATATCGCCAATGTAATCCCCAAAGCAGGGGAATAAAGAGTAAGAGTAAGTATTCTAAATTGGGCAGCGTTAAGGTTTGTTCTAAAACGGCTTGGGGTTTGAGGAAAATGTTAATCGCCATTTCACCAATGGAACTACCTAGGCGACCATAACGCCCTAGGGCATGGTGGCCATCGGGTTTAAAAATGGGCAATAAAATAGCGGTAAAAATGCCAAACCATGCTGCGCCAATGCTGGCGGCATAAAGGCCATACCAGCGGCGTTTTTCAAAAATAAAGAGCCAGAAGCCCATGGAAATGACCAGCAAAGAGAGAGACGCTCGACAACCAAGGATCAGGGTGATGGAGAGAATAAATCCGATGGTGTTTCGGTTTCGGGCCCATAAAACTGATGTGAAAATGAGGGGAACGGCAATTACTTCAGGGTGAAAGTCGAATAGGTTAATGTTAAAAATGAGGGGATAAAGGAGGTAAGCGATGGCAATTAACCCAGCTTTTTGCTCCGATAAACCAGCTTTTTGACCAAGTTTGAGGATAGGCAAAACCGCAATGCTCAAAACAATGGCTTGGATAGCAAGTAAAATATGCACATCGGCATAAATGCGATAAAGTAACGATAATGGGTAATAAATCCATTCGGCATGACCGCCTAAAAAATGATAGCCCCAAAAAGAAATAATCGGTGGTTTTCCTTGGCTTAATAGATATAAAATTTGATCGTGATAGCCAAGATCTAATGCTCCGGATTGAAAGAGATTGTGGCGAATTGTGCTACAAATAAATAGGATAAAAATTGATAGGCTAAGGGTTAGAATTAGGTTTTTCCTCGAAGATAAGGCGATCATGTCAAGTTTTTCACAAAAAAATTTCTTTCTCTTCAATAATTTGATTCAGGAGAAAAAGGACTAAAGTTTTGACTGCAAACGCCTGCATCCTTTGTATTCATTTGCAAAATGTGATGAAGGGCGAAACTTTAGCTAATGCCGCTATATTATCCGCTATTGGGCAAAATCTAAACCATGGGACAAAAATTAATCGGCTTAAGACCGCCAGATTGGCAGGGCGATCGCCTCTCCCTCTGGTGGCAAGATCTCCCGCCCTATCAAGGGGAAACCGTGGGTTATATCGGGGATCTCCGGTTAAATGTTGGAGATCTGGGTGATCTGCTGGCCGCTTGCCAACGGTTACAACGCCAAGGTTGCCGCTGGGCCATGGCTCCGATCAATGGCAGCACCTGGGGAACCTACCGGGGGGTGATTGATCCCGGCTCCGCTCCTCCCTTTGCCCTTGAACCGGATCCCGCTCACACCCAAGCCAAAATCCTCACTAATACCGGGTTTCGCCCCCTGATCACCTACCGCTCTAACCTCTGCGACGATCTCAAAAAGGTCGATCGCCGTTGGCCCCGTTTGGCTCAATGGTTCCAATCCCAAGGGGTAGAAGTGAGATCGCCCCTGGATTTTTCCTCAGAACTCCCGCGAATTTATCCCCTGATTATGGCCGCCTTTGCCACTGCTCCCCGGTTTACCCCTCTGAGTTTGGCGGAATTTTGCCAGCTTTATCAGCCCCTTTTGCTCCGGTTGCGGCCGGAGTTGGTGCGGTTGGCGATGGTAGGGGAGCAGGTGGTGGGGTTGTGTTTAGCCTTTGAGGATTGGTGTGATCCCAGGGGCGAACAGGTGATATTGAAAACTTTGGCACAGCTCCCAGGCCGAGCCTATGCCGGTTTGGGGGCCTATTTGGTGGGGGATTGCCATCGACAGGCGGCAGCTTTGGGGTATCAGCGGGTGATCCATGCTCTGATGCGCGATCGCAATCCTTCCCAGGGGATTAGCGATCGCTACGGCCACACCCTGCGGCGTTATGCCCTATGGGCCAAACCCCTCGCCTTTGGGTGTGATCCCCGTCTGTGGGCCAGGATCGATCCAGTTGGCGAAGATCGCCATCGGAATCATGGGAATCATGGGTGCAAGACAGATCAGCCATTGCTGAAGGGTTAAGGGGGCTGTGTGGAATAGGGTATTCATGACCCCCCATTGGCTAAAGACCACCTGCAAGGCCATGGCAACCCCGATCCCCGTGAGCAAGATTGGCGTTTTGCCTAGGGTTTTGGTTTTGCCCCGGATCAGGTTGGCGATATTGGCCCCCAACTGGCTAATGCTGATCAGTTGACACTCCCCGCGCTAAAGCGACGGGGATTCTTGGTTCATTGACCGGACTTAACTGAGCAGGATTGCTCCAACCCAGCCAGA
>NZ_JAYGHW010000006.1:0-111072 GCF_034932185.1 Spirulina sp. CCNP1310
GGCAGGGGCCGCCACCTGGATGGTGGGATGGGGGATGACTTTGCCCGCTGGCTCTGGGCGGAAGGCCACAGAGACAGCCTGCTGCCGACGCTTCGAGCGCGGGCCACGGCGGGGGCGGGAAGTCTGAGGCGACGGCAGAGGATGGGCAACGGCGATCATAATCAATCCCTTTTAAGCTGAAAAACGAATGATTGCATTGTAGTGCGCCCCTATCCTAACACTGGCTTTTGATCGATCAAAGTTTAATTTTTGGCGGGATAAATGGGGGATGATGGGCAAACCAGGTTTGAGGAGAAGGCGATCGCCTCCAAATGTTTATGAAACTTTTACAATTCAGCACGTCCCACTATTGTCGCAAAATTCGCCTCATTCTCGGTTACAAACAATTGCACTATGAAGTGGAAAATTTAACACCGGGGTTACATCTTTTGCGGATTAAGCCCCTGACGGGATTAACGACGATGCCGGTGCTCTGTCTGGATTCGGGGGAAAGCATTGGCGATTCTACCGCGATTTGGCAATACCTAGAACAACAGTATCCTGAACCGCCTTTACTATTAGCTGATCCATTGCTCAACCGGCAAATCCTGCTTTTAGAAGATTGGCTCGATGAAAGTATTGGCATCGCCACCCGCTTTGTTTATTACGACTACCGCGCCGGAGCCGGTAAACATCTCGATACGTCTTGGTTGAGTCCGATTGTTGTGAATTTAGTCCGCCAACAATACAAAATTCAAGGGGCCGGGGTAGCATTAGCCCGCCAACGTTTGGCCCAAGCCTTGGAGATTCTCGCCCCCTGGCAAGACTCTCCCTATTTGGTGGGCGATCGCCTCACCCTCGCCGATTGCACCGCTGCGGCATTACTCACGCCTTTACAGATGATTCCGGAATATCAGGATTATGGCTGGCTCTGGGAGCGGGTGCAAGCCGTCCATGGTGCTTGTGGTGAGCCATTTCCCCAGTAGGGGCGTTGGCGTAAGCCTGCTGGAGGCACAAAAATTTTTCGCCCTACCAAAAAAAGAAGGACAACCCGAACAGCGGGTTATCCTTACACTCATTGCCAAGCGAAACTTTTCAAGGGAAATCTTGGATTAAGCCAAAAATCTAGGCTTTGTTGTTGCGTTTTTTCATCCAAGCACCCGCACCGATTGCCAGACCTGCACCAATCATCGAGAAAGGTTCAGGGGTTCCTGTCGAGGGGGTTCCGGGCGTGGTAGCAGCGGCGATGGTCATGTGGGACAGATCTTTGCCGTTAGCGGTGCTGAACGTACCGCTGTTGATGGCTTCCGTCACGTTGTTGAAGTAGTAGGCGGAATATTCGTTACCCGCTTTCAAGCTGACTACGAACGGCCCAGTGAGGTTCAGACCGGATAAAGACCAGGAACCCGTGGATTTTTTGCCCGCAGAAAGTGGGTTGTTTCCTTCGTCAGATTTACCAACAACAGACCATTCAAAGGCACTGGTGTCAAAGCCGGAGAAGAGGGAGCCGGATTGGAGACCGGAAAGCAGGGTTCCTTTGTCGCCCACATCGTTGCCAGATGCGGTGACGCAAGCGGCGTATTCCAGCAGACCCACACCACCAGCGGCGCAGTCGGTGCTAGCAGAACCACCACCACCACCGCCACTATTGCCCTGAGCAATTGCATCACCAGCACCAAAACTAACAGCGGTAGCAGCGATTAAAGTAGAAGCGACTAAAGTAGAGAATAAGCCTTTCATGGTACACCCTCCCACGAGTGATTAAGAACGTTTGTTGAGATTGCAGTGTTTAGTAGCTTTCCCCCACCGCTCTTTCAGAATAACCTGAATCCCTTAACCATTCAATAAAGTTTCCGTGAAGATACGCCAAAATTCTGTAAAGAAGCTGCGAATATTCCGTCATTTACCGGAGGCGATCGCCGCAGGATCCTCTTTTGCTGAGGAGGCGATCCCCCTAAACCCGTTTGGGGTCAGCCTTTTGCCCTAGGGATACCTCTCCCTCTGCCGGAGGAACATCCCCCGCTCTCGGTGGGGAATGCTCCTCTCAAATCAGCAACTTTTACCCTTAGGAAAAAATTTTTTTAATCTCTGAGGAAAAAAATTTTTTTAATTGCTTAAAAAATCAAACCTCTATCCCCAAAGCACCGTATTATTACGGATATTCAGGGGAGCGGGAGCAGCATACCCAAAAATACTTAAGTGTTTTTACGCAAATTATGGCAGTAGCCCAGGGGATTAGTTATATCCCCCGCATAAAATTCAGTTGGCTCTATCCATTACGCATCGTAATGGGGTCGCCACTTGCCCATCGGTCAGGCCCCGCTGCTGAACCAAAACCCCAAACCCCCCTAGGCCGGTGGGGTCAATCAGGCCATGGAGATGGCTGCGCCGTTGGAGGAGTTGATTTAAGGGGATATTGCCTTGGGAAAGGGCCGCAAGGCGATCGCCTAACCCCAAGGCCATTAAAAATAATCCCTGTTTCGTTATCCCCACTGTTTGCAAGCCGTACTGTTCCCCCCAATGGGTGAGGGCGGTGAAATTGACATGGGCGGTAATATCCTGCTGGCCCAGATTTACATAGGGATTGTTGTGGTGGCGGTGCTGGAAATAGCATTGCAGCGTTCCCTCATACCGTTGGGGGTGGTAGTAGCGATCGCCCTCATAGCCATAATCAATCGTGAGCAAATACCCCTGCTTCAGCTTCCGGGCCACGGTTTGCAACCAATCCAGGGCGGCTAAATTCACCTCGGTGCGGTAGCCCGACCGGTAGGTGGGGCCAGGGAGCGGAATCCCCAAGGTTTGGAAATAGGCCGCGATTTCTGGGGTGGACAGGGGGCCAAGGCGTTCCTGAATGCCTGTAGGAGTGACATCGAGATAAACCTCTTGCAATTGCTGATCTTGACTTACCACCAAATGCACCGGGAAAGCATCCACCAATTCATTGGAAAAACAGCAACCGATCAGGGATTGATCGGGGATTTCCCCCCAATCCTGCCAAGTGACCGGATGCCCCCCCAGCTTTTCCCCTTGGCTTTGGCGCTTTTGGGGGGATTTTTCCACAATGATGTAGCGGATCGCCTTGTAGCATTGCGGATCAGTTTCTGCCATGGCCGCCAAACAATCCCGCGCCGTCTCCCCCTCCCCGGCCCCCATTTCCAAAAGGGTAAATTCCGAGGGACAGCCCAAAATTTGCCACATCTGGCAAAACTGCACGGCTAATAACTCGCCAAAATCGCGATCGCCTGTGGCGGAGGTGAAAAAATCCCCCTGAAAACCAATGGGCTGGCGGTTGTAGTACCCCAGTTCAGGGTGATAAAGCACCGTTTCCATGAAGTCGGCAAACGTCAGGGGGGAGGCGGCGGTCAGGATTTGCAGCAGATCCATCACTTAAAACTGGAATTGAGTTTGCAAGGACAGAATAAACACATCATCATTGCCCCCGTTTTGGTTCACTGCCGGGAGCCAGATAATCCCAGGGGTGAGGGCGATGCGATCGCTCATTTGATAGCGATAGGCTGCTTCAATATGCCACACCGGATCGGTATCGAGTAAATTAACCCGTCCCCCTTGGGCCCGCAAACTCCGCAACGTCGGCTCACTACCCAACACCACCATCCCTAAATTCCCCGCGCCCCCCAAATCCGGGAACGCGAGGGTAAGGGCATAGTTCCAAATTTCCCCATCGCCTACCTCTAATAACCGCGCCTTCGTCACCCCCACCCAACCGGAAAGGGCGAGGCCATCACTGGGTTGCACCATGGCCGTTAACCCGTAGGAATTGCTCACCACCGGCCGGTTAAATAAGGAATCACCAAAGGGACGGCTACTATTCGCGTTCAGGGCGAGGGGGATCAAATTCGCGCTAAAGGATCCCGTCGCTGTGCCACTGCCCCCGAACCGAAAACGGTTGGCGGTGCTGTAGCCGTGGACATAGGTTAAACCCAATTGAGCTTGGTCATTGCCCACCACCGCCTGAGCCAATAGGGAATAATCGGCGTTAAACAGCCCTCGATTCGGCGTTGCCGCTTGGTTGGCCAAATAGCCCAGATCAAACCGGAGGCTTTCGCCGATGTGATGGGTAATCCCCAGCCCCGCGCCATCGCCACCAAGGCCATAGATGGGATTGCGCTGGCCAAATCGGGAGAGCGCCCCGCTGCCCCCCTCCTGATCCTCTAAATAGGGGTTGAGGGTGTCGGCATAGTGGAAATGGGAACCGCCAGCCCCGAAGAGGGTGAGTTCTGTCGCATCCCCTAGGGGATGGGTATAACTGAGGAGATCAAGGACGACATTATTGGTATTGCGCTGCACCGTGGAGGTATCCATGGCTAGACGGCCATCATTACTAAATAAGAGGTTGGCGGCATTGGCCCCGCCGGTATTGCCCTGATCCGCCAACATCGGCAGGGCATTACTGCCCATTAACCGGGTACGGAGGCGATCGCGCCCCGTAAAACTGGTGTTGAATTCCAACCTGGTGCGGTATTGAAAAATTGGCTCAGTGGGAATCCGGGCCCCATTGCGGGTAATGCCAGTAATCGCCTCGCCCCCTAGATTGCTATTGAGGGCAAAAATCGCCTCCCCTTGCAGTTTCGTCGTTGTCGAAAACTGACTGGCTTCTAGTTCCGCCACCCGTGCCGTCATGGCATCAATGCGCCCCCGCAACACGGCTAAATCTCCATTAAATTCCCGGATCAGCCGCTCAATTACGGCCAAATCTTCTGCGGTTGCGGTATCCCCTTGGCCCACTAATAGCCCTTCAATCCCCTGAAGGCAAGCATTCAAAGCCGCCGCAAATTCATAACGGCTCAAGGCGCGATTCCCCCGAAATGTGCCATCGGGATAGCCTTTTAAGCAGTCGTAGCGATCGCTCAAATCCCGCAATGCCCCATAGGCCCAATCCCCTGGGGATACATCCCGCAACTGCGCCGCCCCTTGGCTCCAAGCGGGGGCGATCCCTACCATCAATGTTAGTAACGTGAGAAGTGAGAAGTGAGAAGTGAGAAGTGAGAAGTGGAAGATTTTCTCTCTCCTCTCTGCTCTATCCTCTTTTCTCTTCCCCCAAAGGGGTAGCTGTGCTAATTGCTTCAACATCGCTCACACCAAGTAAATGATGGTCAATATTAAAGCATTGGAGGAAGGGGGAATAGGGAGTAGGCAATATTTCCCCACAGGCGGCAGAGTCGCCTAGGGTGCATCCCATGGCAGAGCCATGGGACGAGGAGGCAAAACCCCCTTTTTAAGGGGGTTGGCGAAGCCGGGGGGGATCCCACTCCCTACAATTCTCCACAAATCGCTTCGCGATCTCCCCCCCTGCTCCCCAGTGGAGATGGAGATAGGAGCCGTGAATGTGAGTATTGCTCCAGCCTTCTGGGTAGGGGGGGGTTTGGGTGGATAGGCCTTTGAGGGTAAAGAGATTGGGGGATTGGGGGGCGAGCCATTGGGAGCGGTGGAATTCATGGCCCCAAATTTGGGCTTGGGCGGGTAAAAGGGGGGTGGATTGTCGGGCCGTGGCTTGGCGATAACCGAGGGTGAGCTTGCCCCCCATTTGGGTTTTACCAGGGATCGCCCCCACCATCGGCCAACTTTGCCCTTCAAAATCGACCAATTCCTCACATAAATACATGAATCCCCCACATTCCCCATAGGTGGGCATCCCTTGGGCCATGGCCCCCCGTACCGCCTCCCGAGCAAGATGATTAGCCGCCAACTCCGCCCCAAACAATTCTGGAAATCCGCCGCCAAAATACAAGCCCTGCACATTTGCAGGGAAGGGATCGGCGCAGGGACTCCAAAACCGCAACTCAGCCCCCGCAGCTTTGAGGGCATCGAGATTATCTTCGTAGTAGAAGTTAAAGGCGCGATCGCGGGCGACAGCAATTGTCACCCTGGGGGATTTTACGAGGATCGCGGGGGCTTCTTCTGGGGTAATTGGTTCCGGCTCAATCAACGGTAACAGCCTTGGCCAATCAAAATCCGCCACCAATGCCGCCAACCGTTCACAGAGTTGGGGCAATTGGGGTAATTCATCGGTAGGGACTAGCCCTAAATGGCGATCGGGGAGAGTTATAGCCTGCTCCCGCCGCAATACTCCTAGGATGGGAATCCCTAAGGGATCAAGGGCAGCGGTGAGCAATTCTAAATGGCGATCGCTCCCCACCCGATTTAAAATCACCCCCGCCAGATTTAAGCGGGGATCTAAACCCCGATAGCCATAGACCAACGCCGCCACCGAACCCGACAAGCTTTTACAATCCACCACCAACACGACCGGCACATTCAACAACCGGGCCAGGTGGGCCGTACTGCCATAATCCCCCTGGCCCTGCCATATCACCCCATCAAACAGCCCCATCACCCCCTCAATGATTACCCCTGCCATTCCTTGCTGATGGCGATTAAAACAGGCTTTTACCCCCGATTCTGACATTAAGAGGGGATCTAAATTACGACAGGGGCGGCCCGTGATATGGCGGTGAAACATCGGGTCGATGTAATCCGGGCCCACCTTGAAGGATTGCAACCGTAGCCCTCGGTGGTGGAGATAGCTGAGGAGGGCGAGGGTGATCGTCGTTTTGCCCGCATTGCTGCGATCGCCCGCAATGATCACCGTCATGGCTCAAAAATCTCTAACAACGGCTCAGGGGTTTCCACCGGCCGCCGAATCACCGGCTTCTCGTCAGACTCACCCGGCGTAAACAATTCTTCAATGGCCTGGGCCAGCGTCGGAGCCATCACAATCGTATTGTTATAGGCCACAATCACCCGCGCTAAAGTAGGCACACTATTGCGCTCCGCTTCTAAATAAATTGGCTCCACATACAACAGCGATTCTTCAATGGGAATCACCAATAAATTCCCCTGTACTACTTGCGATCCTTGAGTATCCCAAAGGGAAATTTGCTGAGAAATCAGCGGGTCTTGGTTGATCAGCGCCTCCATTTGGGAGATCCCGAAAATCAGCCGCTGTTTGGGGAATTGGTAGAGCAGGAGCTTGCCGTAGTTGTCGCCATCGGCCCGGGCCGCTAACCAGGCAATCAAGTTGGGCCGCGCCACCGGGGAATAGGGATGGAGAAGGATAAACTCTGCCCTGGGTTCACCGGGTAACTGCATGATCAGGTGATAGGGATCAACGGGTTGGGGTGTATCGGCATAGATTTCTTGGGGCGTTGTCCATTGATCTTCACGGTTATAAAAGACGCGGGGATCTTCCATGTGGTAGGTGAGGAGCCGCTCCGATTGGGTGCTAAAGAGATCGGTCGGATAGCGCAGGTGGGCCCGCAGGGGGGGCGGGATTTGCTCTAGGGGTTTAAATAGTTTGGGAAAAACCTTATTCCAGGTTTGGATAATTGGGTCTGTGGGGTCAGCAATATAGAAAGTCACATTGCCGTGATAAGCATCCACCACCACCTTGACGGAATTGCGAATGTAGTTGAAGGGGTGGGGGCCGGGGTCAGAGTAGGGATAGCGATCGCTCGTTGTGTAGGCATCAATCATCCAATAGAGATAATTGGGTTCACTGCCATTGCTGTTATCGACATTAGCCACCACCAGATAGGGATCATTGTCATAGCGCAAAAAGGGGGCAATTTGGCGGAGGCGATCGCCAATGATACGCCGGAACAAAATCTTAGTATCCGGCGTGAAGTTTTGGGTGAATAAAATCGGCCAATCCCGCAGATAGACCGCAAACACCAGCCGCCGCCACCAAGAATTGAGCGGAATCCCCCCCCGACCTTCATAGGTCGTAAACACATTGTCCGAACCACTGGGAAAATCAAACTCCTCCACCTTCGTTGAAGTCATCACATGGGTATGGGTCAATTCACCAAAATAGATCCGGGGCCGCCCTAAAGGGATGCTATCGGGAACAAGATCCGGAGCCAATTGCAGCCGACCAGCATCGCTTTCCGTGCCAATATCCTGGACATCATAGGCCGGTAGCCCTCCTTCCCCAACGCGGTTCACAGGGGACATCGTGAAGCCATAGCCATGGGTATAAACCAGATGTTCATTCACCCAAGTTTTCGTCACCCCCTCCACCTTGTCATAGTCCAATTCACGGGGAGCGACGATCATTTGCTGGATTTGGGGGAAAATGTTCCCCACTTCGTCGTAGCGTTGAATTTGATAGCGGTCAATATCCGCACCATGGAACGTGTAATAGAGGCGAATTTCTTGAAGTTGGCGATTTGCTTTCAAGAGGGGGCGGGTATCCCAAAGGCGAATGTTATCAATGGTGGGGTCGTTGGCGGCGATTTGGGCGAGGGTGAGATTATTTTTCGGATCAAAGGTTTCTGATTCAATGCGAGTCAGACCAAAGGCGGAGCGGGTGGCGGCAATGCTGTGAACTAGATAGGGGGTTTCTCGCTCTAGTTCGTTGGGTTGAACGTTGATCCGCTGGATCCCCTGGGTGAGGAATAGGCCCAGGAGGGCGGGGAGGAGATAGATCCACCACAAAATTGCCAGGATTTGGCGGAAGTTCACCGTTTGGGCGCGACTGCGATAGATTAACCCCCCACAGAGGCCGAGGGCAATACAGCCGAGGCCAATTTCCCAGGGGAGTTGCACCATCACATCGGTATAGCCTGCCCCGTAGACGGCCCCACGATGGGAATAGACAAGCTTGATCGCGTTAATGGTGTGCTGGAGGGCGATCGCCCCCATCAACATCCCCCCTAATCCATAGAGATGGCGCAATTGGGGCTGCGAAAAGCCGGGAAATTTGCCATCAGAAAGGCTATTGCCGGAAAGCAAATAGGTCAACAAACAACAGAGAAGCGTCAGGAAAAACAAGCCCGTGAGCCACAGGGCCAAGAGTTCCAGGATGGGCAATCGAAAGAAGTAGAAGCCGATATCGAGGTGAAATAGGGGGTCGCGCTCGTAAAACGGGGTAGCCTGTTCCCAGGCCAGAATCCGCGTCCAGTGGTTGGCGGCTAAATATCCAAACAGCACGACCATCCCCGTTGCAATCAGTCGCACAGTCCAACGGAACTGGATAATGATGCCGAGAATCATGACTGCCATCAATAGCCAGAGTCCGAGGGAGGTGGTGGTGAGGAGGGTCACGAGGGCTGCACCACTTAAGAGGGGGGGGATATCGGGGGTGAGGGGGGGGATCTCAAACCCCAACCAGCCATAATCAAGGGCCACCCGACCATACTGGATGGTTCCCCAAGCCAAAAGGGTCGCTAACCCTAGGACTAACGGGAGGATATAGCGCAGGGTGAGGATTTTCTGGCGCTGAGGGGGGGCCATATTTTGCCGGAGATCGTGAGCATCGACTGGGGCGGGTTGGGGATATTGGTGGCGATCGCTCCAGGCCAAATGGCTAAACCAAAACACCGCTGAAATCGTACTGACTCCAACCCATAACCAAACCTGGGTCTGTACCCGGATCCAGAATGTGGCGAGATAATCCACTTCTGTAAACCAAAGAATTTGGGCAATCAGGGCCACGAGGCGATCGCTCAACAACAGCCCAATGGCGATCAACCCCGTCACTATCCATCCCTTCACTCGCTTTTTACCCACAGCCCAATCAAACCTGCTAATTTGAAGAAAACTTAAAAGTCCCGTTGCCTTTTTCAGCCTACCGGATTCTCCCATGCATAGCCATTCTGATCGTATTCCTAGCATTTCTGTCACTGAGTTAGCCCAACGGCTCGCCCAAGGCGATCCCGACCTGCAACTCATTGATGTCCGTGAACCGGAGGAAGTGGCGATCGCCCACCTCCCCAATTTTAAAATTTACCCCCTGAGCCAATTTGGCCAATGGTCCACCACCCTACCCACAACACTCAAACCTGATGCAGAAACCTACGTCCTCTGTCACCATGGGGTTCGCTCGGCGCAAATGTGCCAATGGTTACGGAGCCAAGGTTTTACTAATGTTACAAACATTCAAGGGGGGATTGAAGCCTATGCCAGTTTGGTCGATGGGGCGATCGCTCGCTATTAAAAATCCCAATTTCAACGGGTTTAAAAAATTTTTTTAACATCCACTCGCATACAAACGTATTTTAGCCATGCTCGGTCACGATTGCCTCAGTGAACGCCAACAACAGATTCTCTGGGCGACAGTTCATCGCTATGTTGCCACCGCCGAACCCGTCGGGTCAAAGGTGCTAGCCGCTGAATATGACCTGCAAGTCAGTTCAGCCACAATTCGCAACACCATGGGCCGCCTCGAAAAGGTGGGATTGCTCTATCAGCCCCACACCTCCGCCGGTCGCATTCCCTCCGATTCCGGCTATCGGGTCTATGTGGATCACCTAATCACCCCTGACGATGGCAAAGGGGAACAACTGCGCCAAGTCTATACCCAACAACTGGATTGGGGCCGTTACAACCTTGAGCAACTGCTGCAACGAGCCGCGCAAATTCTCGCCACCCTCAGCGGCTATATTGCCTTGATCACTCTGCCCCAAACCACGGGCCATCGGATTCAATCCCTCCATATTCTCCCCATCAGCCCCGAGCAAGGAATGCTCGTTGTCGTCACCGATGCCTATGAAACCCAATCAATGCGTCTAGATTTGTCGGCCTTAATGGCGAGCGATCGCCCGGAGGATGAAGCCTTAGATATGAGCGGCGAGTTACAAATTCTCTCCAATTTTCTCAATCAAAAACTGCGGGGGCAATCCCTTGCCGCATTACAGCAATTAAATTGGCAAGAATTGGGGGAAGAATTTCGCGCCTATACGGTGATCATCCAGCAAATTTTAGGGGAAGTGGTGCAACGGTATCAAACCCCCATGGTGATGCCCATTGTGATTCGCGGCATTGCCGAGGCTCTGCGCCAACCGGAATTTTCCGAGGTGCAACAGGTGCAAACCTTGCTGTACCTATTAGAAGAAGAACAGGAACAACTTTTTCCTTTGATTTTCAAACAGCCGGAACAGCCAGCACAGCGGTCTACTGTGCGCATTGGCGCAGAAAATCCCCTCGCTCCCCTCAGCAGTTGCACCTTAATTTCTGCCCAATATTACAAAGGCAATTTACCCGTGGGCAGTGTCGGCTTAATCGGCCCCACGCGGATGCTCTATGAAAATGCGATCGCCCTCGTCGAATCCACCGCCCAATACCTCTCCGATACCCTCAACACCCCCTCCTAAGAATACCTTTTCCCTTTCCCCTTTCCCTCACCCCCACAAACCATAACGCACAATACAATAAATTGCCCAAACCCCATCTTTCCAGTTAATTTTTTTACCCTCCTGATAAGTACGACCATAGTAGGAAATCCCTACTTCATAAATGCGGCAATTCATGCGAGCTACTTTAGCGGTAATTTCTGGCTCAAAGCCAAAGCGGTTTTCTCGAATTTTCACACTTTGAATGATTTCGCGGCGAAACGCTTTGTAGCAGGTTTCCATATCAGAAAGATTGAGATTGGTAAACATATTAGAAAGCGTCGTTAAAAAGCGATTGCCGACGGTATGCCAGAAGTATAAAACCCGGTGGGAACCTGTTCCCAAGAAGCGGGAGCCAAAGACCACATCAGCCCGGTTTTTGAGGATAGGATCAATCACAAGCGGATACTCTTGGGGATCATATTCTAAATCTGCATCTTGAACAATGACAATCTCCCCCGTTGCTGCCCTAAAACCCGTGCGCAGGGCGGCCCCTTTGCCTTGATTACGGGGATGGTAGATGATTTGGTCAACCAGGCCGGTGATTTGCGTTTCGAGAATATCCCGAGTGCCATCGGTGGAGCCGTCATCAACAATAATGATTTCTAGATTTTGAATGGGAGATGCTTTCACTGCTGCAACAATTTGGTGAATTGTTGTTGATTCGTTGTAACAGGGGATAATGACAGAGAGCTTCATACCGTTGAAGGGGTAGCGATCGCCATCAAGGATAACCCAACCGGGGGCGGTAATCGTTGCTCTAGGCGTTGAAACAGCGGCACAAAGCGGTTAAACAGCCCCACTTGTCCCCCTCCAGGAATGGTTCTTTTTAACAAGGAACCATTCACCCACCAGCCAGGAATCCCCATGATGTTGAAATAATGGAGAGCGAGGGGGGTAAAATTTCCATCCACGAGGGTACGGCTCAGGTTCTTTTTGTTATAGCGGCGATAATGGCCAACACTACTATCGAGAAGATTATAAAGCCGTTGACCGGCGGGGACTTTGAGAATTAAACGGCCTCCCGGTTTGAGTAATCCAGCCAGTTGGTTTAAAAATGCCTGATCCTGTTCAATATGCTCTAGCACATCCAGCAAAATAATCGTGTCAAAGCGATCGCGCCATTGCTGTTGGGTAGCATCACCCACATGAAAAGTAACATGATCAGCTTCAGACAAACGCGACCGAGTTTGAGCCACATAGTCCCCATCTAAATCTATCACCGTTAAATGGCGGCAATGGTTGGCGAGATGCACAGTAAAATTACCCGTTCCGCAGCCAATTTCTAAAACCTCATCCCCTAAATGGGGAGCAATATGAGCAAAAACCCAGCGATTAAAGTGATCCGCTTGGGCTAAATGATCGAGCCATTGGGTTTGGGCTAAACTGAGGGAACCTTGTTTACGCATGGGATAGCATCAAAAGTTAAGGGAGGAACAATGTTTAAATCCTTAGATTAGGGAGATGGTGCGTTAAAATTAAACGATAAACTGTTAATCCTGATCTCCTCAATTCTAGCTTTGGTTGCTCTAGATTTAGTCCGCATTATTTTAGTCGAACCCGCTGGCCCCCTCAATGTGGGGTCGGTGGCGCGGGTGATGAAAAATATGGGGCTATCGCGGTTGGTGTTGGTGAATCCGAGGTGCGATCGCCGCTCCCCCCAAGCCTATCAAATGGCGGTGCATGGGGCAGAAATTTTAGAAGCTGCTCAGGTGGTGGGGGATTTAACGACGGCGTTGCAGGGGTGCGATCGCGCCATTGCCACTGCCGGCCGGGATTGCAGTTTAGGATTACCCCTGGAAACGCCCCGCGTCGCCTTTCCTTGGCTGCTGGCTTCCCCTGGCGAAACGGCGTTAATTTTTGGCCGGGAGGATCACGGTTTAACGAATCAGGAGTTAAACCTAGCGCAACGGGCGGTGATGATTCCCGCTCATCCTGCATATCCTTCTCTCAATTTGGCCCAAGCCGTCGGGATTTGCGCCTATGAGTTAACGCAAGTCCTCACCCGTTCCGTAATCCCCCAAACCTTACCCACCGCTCCCCTTGACCACCTCGAAGCCTACTACCAAGACCTCGAAACCCTCCTATTAAATATTGGCTATCTCCGCCCCCACACCGCCGCCGCCCGCATGGCCAAAATCCGCCACCTCCATCACCGCGCCTTACCTACGCCGGAGGAATTGGCTTTGTTGCGGGGGATGATTCATCAGGTGCGTTGGGCGATTCAGCATCAGCCCCGTTCCTAAGCACCCAATAGGTTTGGGGTTGCCCTAGGGTATCAAACCAGGCCGTTACGGCTTGGGCTTGGAGTTTGGGGATCTGTTGCCGAAGTTGCGTAACTTGTTCAGGGCGACGACTAATCACCACAGGGGCAGGATCAGCGCGGAAAGCTTGGGCTAATTGGGTAGTTGTGCCAGAAAAGACGGTGAAGGGGCGATCGCCTAAGGCCACATAGAGGGCCAAACTGGGCAAATTAAAATCTTCGGCAAATACAATCATGGCAGGGCGATCGCCAATGATTGCCAAATCCGCAACCTGTTGCGAGCCTCGCAATTCTGGCAAGATTAGCGGCAAGATCAACCCCCAAACACAGAGCAAAATCGTTGCGCCCTGAACCATTCCCCCATAAAAGGCCGCTCTCATCGCTCCCCGTGCTAAGGCTCGATAGATCAAGGTTGCTGTGATCAAGGAGAGGATGGCCGTGAGCAACAACGCCCAAAACGGGATAGGGATCCACCGCTTCACGAGCAGTAACGCCAAGCTCAAGATGAGGGAAAGCAAGAGACTTAACCCTCTGGCCCACCGTATCCTCGGAATGAGCTTCGGCATTGTACTGGCTTGGGCAATGAGCAGGGCCACGGCGGGATAGGCCCCCAAGGCATAACTGGGCAACTTACTGGGCAACAGTTCGTAAACCAGCCAACCGGCCACAAGCCAAGCCGTCAACGGCAATTGTTCTGGGGATCTCCAGGTTTGTGCTTGATCAATCAAGGCAGCCCACAACCAGGGAAACCAGGGTAAGAAGGCGAGGATAAACAGCAGCAGATAATACCCCGGTAGACCCCACTGGCCAAACACCACCCCACCCCCCACCCGATGGACAATGTACCAATCCCACAGCCAGCGGGCAAAGTTGCCCCCATCTTCGTGAGCCGTGAGGGCAAGCCAGAGGCCAAAGGGAATCAGGCTCAGGGGGGCAAGCAGCCAAGGGCGCAGGGCCGTCAGGGCGGAGCGATCGCCCTTCCCCGCCCCCAACCACCACAGCCCCCAACTGCCCAACACCAGCAGTAAAATCGGTGGCCCTTTCGTCAGCACCCCCAAAGCCACCGCCCCCCACAGCCAAACCAACCAAGACCAATGGGGGGTCAGGACAGCACGAATCATTGCCAACATGGCCACGGTTTCCAAGCCCACCAGTAGGCCATCGGTGAGGGCGACTTTGCCAAAGAGGGGTAAGAGGAGGGCGGTGAAGATTAACCCCATGGCCCGGCGGGCGATCGCCTCTCCCCAAATATCCCGACCCCATCGCCACACCACAATCCCCGTCACCAACACCGCCAAACCACTAGGCAACCGCGCCGCCCATTCCCCCCAACCCCAAAGTTGCATCGCCCCCGCCATCAACCAAAACTGCAACGGCGGTTTGCGATGCAGTTCTGACCAGAGAAAATCAGGAATCCACCATTCCCCAGTCTTGTGCATCTGGAGGGCAAAACCCCCATAGGCCGCTTCATCTTGATCCCAAAAGGGAATATTTCCATTGTGAATCCCCAGCAAAATAACCGCTAACCCAATGAGGGCTAGCGGTTGAGCATTTTCCCGGAGCGATCGTAATGTCAGAATTGCCAGGAAATTCACAGGAAGATGCTAGGGCAGAATACTACTCTTCGTTATTATTCGATTGCTCGTTGGTTTCACTGTCAGAACCACCACTGGAATAGCGTCTACCCTTAGAGTAAGAGCGAGTCGATTTCTTCCGAAACTGGCGAGCATAAGCCGCGTTACGAGCAGCTTTGTCTTTTTTAAGATTGCGGCGTTTAGACACGGTTAGTCCTCAATTAACATCAAAATAATGCGCTCGCAAAGGAAATCCACGGATTACATGGGTTTCCTGCAAGCGCAGTACAAAATCACCCAAGGTGTTTAGAAGCGGTCATTGCGACGGCCACCACCACCACCACCACCACTAAAAGAACTCCGGGGTTCACGGGGGCGAGCCTCGTTCACCTTCAGTTCACGCCCCATCCATTCAGCCCCATTGAGTTCTTCAATGGCCGAGGCTTCTTCTTCAGGGGTTTCCATTTCCACAAACGCAAAGCCCCGCATCCGACCGGTTTCCCGATCCGTGGGGACATGAACGCGCTTGACCTTGCCGTATTCAGCAAAAACTTCAGTCAAGTTTTCTTGGGTAATGGAGTAGGCAAGGTTGCCAACGTAAATTGACATAAGATCGAATGTCTCCTCAATCAAGTAATTGTCCAAGAGCCAAGATTTCGGAGAATAGCCTGTCAATAGCTGAGGGAAAAAACCAATCAATACTGAAAAACAAATGCTGTTACCGATTCTCATACTCGTCTTTTGAGTATAACACTAGGTCGCCGTCACTCAACAAAACTTAGTATTTTTTAAGCCATCAATGCCATGGCCCATCCGATGGGAGGATCAATTAAAGTACATAGATTCTGAATTGAGATGCAGAGATGAGAGAGCAAGGGTCGCTCTAGGCCTTGTTAATGTTTTCTTATCCCTCTGATAATTTTTCAGATTTAGGATCAACCTCGATTAATCGGCCGTCGTTGGGCGGCTTTGAGGAGAACACCGTGAATCAACAACAATACCCTAAAAACCCCCATATCCATCGCCCTGAACAGGCTGGCGGGGATGAGCCGATCTGTAATCATTCCCCCAATCCCACCTTTGCCGCCATTCTTAACAGCCGCCTGCAACGTCGCCAAGTGATGCGGGGTGGGGTTGCTGCTGCTGTAGCGGTTTTGTTTAGCCGCACGAACCTTAGCAACCTTTTTGCTGAACCCGCCCAAGCCGCAGAGCATGGCTCTCTCCTTGGGTTTAAAGCGGTTCCCGTCAGTTCTGCTGATGCGATCGCCGTTCCTGAAGGCTATACGGCCCGTGTCCTTTTGCCCCATGGGGAACCGATCGCCGGTAACTATCCCGCCTATCGCCTCGAAAATACCGGGGCAGAGCAGGGGATGCAGATGGGTTCCCACCATGACGGGATGCACTTTTTCCCTATTGAAGGCAATGATCCCTATCAAGGCAGTTCCACCGATGGCTTACTGGTGGTTAACCATGAATATGTTGAACCCCGGTATATGCACAAAAGTGCCATCGGTCAACCCCTCGATTCTGACGGCGTGCCGCTCAAGGCAGACGGCCAACGGGCAGCGGATGAAGTACTGAAAGAACTGAACGGCCATGGCGTGAGTATTGTGCATATTCGTCAGCAGCGTAATGGCAGTTGGGGGATGGTGCGCGATCGCCTCAATCGTCGCATTACCGGCCTCACCCCCATGGACATCACCGGCCCAGTACGGGGGAGCGATCACGTCAAAACCAAATACAGCCCCGATGGGACGAAAACCCGAGGAACCCTCAACAACTGCGCCCATGGTGTCACCCCCTGGAACACCTATATGGCCGCTGAGGAAAATTGGGCGGGGTACTTCCGCAATGGCAAACAGGTGGATCAAAAGCCCGATCTGCCCCGCGAACAGGCCCGCTACGGTGTCGTTACTGGGGTTTCTCGCTACGGTTGGGAATTGGCAGACAACGGAGCCGATCAATATACTCGTTTCGATGCCACCCCCAAAGCAGCCCGTGCCACCGAGGATTATCGCAACGAACCCAATACCTTTGGGTGGATGGTGGAGATTGACCCCTTTAACCCCACCAGCACTCCGAAAAAACGCACCGCCCTTGGTCGTTTCGCCCATGAAGGTGTGGTATTCCAAACCCCTGTGGAAGGCCAGCCCGTGGTGTGTTATTCCGGGGATGATGCCCGGTTTGAATACATCTACAAATTCGTCTCTGCCCAGCCCTACCGTAAAGCCACCGCTAACGGCGATCTCCTGGATCGCGGCACGCTTTATGTGGCCAAGTTCCACGAAGAGGGCAAAGGGGAATGGGTCGCCTTGGTTTTTGGCCAAAACGGCTTAACTGCTGCCAATGGTTTTAAAGATCAAGCCGATGTGTTGGTGAATACGCGCCTCGCCGCTGATACCGTTGGAGCAACCAAAATGGATCGTCCTGAATGGGGGGCCATTGACCCCGCAACGAAGGCGGTGTACTTCACGCTCACCAATAATAGTAGTCGTACCGGCGAACAGGTGGATGCGGCGAATCCGCGCTCGGCCAATGATTGGGGCCATATTATCCGCTGGAATGAAGCGGGGGGGAATCCGACGGCTACCACATTTGAGTGGGATATTTTTGTGTTGGCGGGAACGGCAGAGGATAGTCAGAAGTTATCGGGGAATGCCTTGGATCCTGATAGTCTGTTCTGTTGCCCCGATGGCCTCTGGTTTGATGCCACGAGCCGCCTCTGGATTCAAACGGATATCAGCGAGAGCGTGATGAACACGGGTAAATATACTCAATTTGGCAATAACCAAATGTTGGCTGCTGACCCCCGCACCGGAGAAATTCGCCGCTTTTTCACTGGCCCCATTGGCCAGGAAATCACGGGGGTTGTGACCACGCCGGATCAGCGCACGATGTTTATCAATGTGCAGCACCCTGGGGCGACGACAACGGAGGAGGATTTTGCCGCCGGTAAAAATGTCTCTCGCTGGCCGGATCAAAAAGCGACTCATTACCCGCGCTCTGCCACGGTGGTGATTACCAAAGATGATGGCGGGATTATTGGCACATAGAGTGATGCCACGGTGAAAGGGCGAACCATTGGCCCAAAAATGGGGCGAAAAATTTTTGTGCCTCCGGCAGGCTTACGCCAACGCCCCTACGGGTTTCCTGTTGCTGGTTGAAGATCATCCCCCTAGGGGGATGATTTTTTTCTAAAAGAGGAAATACCGCTGGGCCATGGGCAGGACGGTGGCGGGTTCGCAGGTGAGCAATTCCCCATCGGCCCGGACTTCGTAGGTTTCGGGATCAACTTCGATGTGGGGTTGGTAGGTGTTGAGTTTCATGCTGGCCTTGGTGATCGTGCGGGTATTGCGTACCCCATAGACCCCCTTTTGGAGGCCGATTTGAGCGGGGATGCCAGCGGCGATCGCCTCATGGGAAAGGAACGTTAAGCAGGTGGGGGCCATGGCCCGGCCAAAACTGCCAAACATGGGGCGCATATGGACGGGTTCAGGGGTGGGGATGCTGGCGTTGGGGTCGCCCATTTGGGCATAGGCGATGAAACCCCCTTTGAGGATTAACTGGGGTTTTACCCCAAAAAACGCCGGTTTCCAGAGGCAGAGATCCGCCAATTTCCCCACCTCCACCGAACCCACTTCATCGCTAATGCCGTGGGTGATGGCGGGGTTGATCGTGTATTTGGCGATGTAGCGTTTGGCCCGTTGGTTGTCATTGCGATCGCAATCTTCCTTTAAGGCCCCAAACTGGGTTTTCATTTTATGGGCCGTCTGCCAGGTGCGGAGAATCACCTCCCCCACCCGGCCCATGGCTTGGGAATCGGAGGAGATCATGCTAAATGCGCCCTTGTCATGCAAAATATCCTCGGCGGCGATGGTTTCCCGACGAATCCGCGATTCTGCGAAGGCCACATCTTCAGGAATGCTGCGATCCAAATGGTGGCAGACCATCAACATATCGAGATGCTCCTCCAGCGTGTTCACCGTGTAGGGGCGGGTGGGGTTGGTGGAGGAGGGCAGGACGTTGGTTTCGCCACAAACCTTGATGATGTCCGGGGCGTGGCCGCCGCCGGCCCCTTCGGTGTGGTAGGTGTGGATCGTGCGGCCTTTGAAGGCGGCGATCGTATCTTCCACAAAACCGGCTTCGTTGAGGGTGTCGGTGTGGATCGCCACTTGAATATCGTACTGTTCCGCTACGCTTAGGCAGGTATCAATGGCTGCTGGGGTCGTACCCCAATCTTCATGCAATTTCAACCCAATCACCCCCGCTTCCGCCTGTTCGATTAAACCTTGGGGTTGGCTGCTGTTGCCTTTGCCCATAAAACCAAAATTGAGGGGATAGGCTTCGATCGCCTGCAACATCCGCGCTAGATTCCAGGCTCCGGGCGTGCAGGTGGTGGCATTGGTTCCCGTGGCGGGGCCGGTGCCGCCGCCGATCATCGTCGTGATCCCGGAGGCGATCGCCGTTTCGATCTGTTGGGGGCAAATGAAATGAATATGGGCATCAATGCCGCCAGCGGTGAGGATGTGGCCTTCGGCGGCGATCGCCTCGGTGCTGGGGCCGATAATAATATCAATATTGTCTTGAATATAGGGGTTGCCCGCCTTACCAATGGCGACGATCCGCCCGTCTTTAATCCCCACATCGGCTTTCACAATCCCCCACCAATCGAGGATCAACGCATTGGTAATCACCAGATCCACCGCCCCATCAGCGCGGGAAATGGGGGATTGACCCATGCCATCGCGGATCACCTTGCCCCCGCCAAACTTCACCTCATCCCCATAGGTGGTGTAATCCCGCTCCACTTCAATGATCAGGTCAGTATCCGCAAGACGGAGGCGATCGCCCGTGGTGGGGCCAAAGGTTTCAGCATAGGCGCGGCGATCCATGCGGTAGCTCATGGGGGATTCTCCTTTGTAGCAAGCGAGGCAAGTTTAGCAAATAGTGCTAGGAGCCAATGTAGCAGAGAAGGCGATCGCCGCCCTTGATCTCCATTGCTAACCCCTAAAATCCCCCCCGTAGCCAACCCCCAGACTGTCCCAACCTCTCAAAAGCTGCGTCCAAATTTGCCTACAATTAAAGGATAAGAATTCAGCCCCTTGGCCCTACACACCAACGGAATTGACCCTGTAGGATTTCCTGAAGACTGTAACCCTTGTTACTGGGGCGATCGCCGCTCCATCCTGATCAAACAGAGGTGGCCACCATGGCACAACGCCGCGTTTATCTCGCAATTCTGACCCTCTTAGCCAGCTTGGTGACTTTCCCCACCAGCGCCCAAACCTCCAACTTTGGCCAAATGGAATTGGCCAGCGGTTTTGATCGCGCTGCTGCCACTGCGATGGGAACGACGGGCGGATCCATTCGTTTAGGGGATTTAGCCCAGCAACTCAGCCGGGGGCGCGTCCCCGCCGCCTGCCAAATGGCTAACCTTCACACCAGCCAAACCCCGGATCATTTGTTAATTCTCCATCCGGATATTGAAACCCTGCGGCTCGTGGTCAACAATGGCGGTAAAACGGCGGTGCTGATGGTGCAAGGCCCCGATGGCCAGATCCACTGTAGTTTCCCTGGAGAACGCTTCAATGAAGATGCAGTGCTTCAAGAGGTGGATTGGACAGCAGGAAATTATCAACTGTGGGTGGCGGCGGAAAAAGCCGGACAGCAATATCGCCTCTCAGCGCGGGAATAGGGTCCTGCGCGGGTGAGCATCCCAACCCATCAAGATTTTGGGGCCGGCAGGATTGGCAAAGCCCTCTACAATTAAGGAAGGACGATCACGACTGTTCGTGATAGCCGCTTGCACTGGGGCAAAGTTGCTAGGGGTTGTCCTGGGCATCCTGTCCTCATCTTGTTCCTTCGTTTGCTTTGCGATCGCATGAGTACCGATTCCTTTTCCACCTTGTCTCAATTTGGGTCAGATAGCGCGGATATCGACCTAACTGAACAGTTGATGTCCCAATCCCAGAACTATAAAAAGTTACTGGGGTTGGTGTTGGAGTGGACTGGACGGGAACCGCTGCTGACGCAAATCCTCTTCAAAATGATGTTGGATACCGATCGCCCCCCCATTGCTGGAGAAGAGGCGGCTTGGGTGGATGAATTAATGCGATCGCGCATCCTCAAAGCCTGGGAAAGTGAACCCCAACTCAAGCCCCTGCAAATGTTGCGCGATCGCCTCACCAGCCAACGGGACAAACGCAACAGCCTCAACCTCCTGCGTTATTACCAAAAAGTCCTCAACGAAGAAGAAGTATTTGCTGACAATAGTGCCGAACAGAAGGAACTGCGGCTCTTGGGGTTAATTGCTAAACATCGCGGCCGGGTGAAAGTCCACAACCGGATTTATGAGGAAATTTTTAACCCCAGTTGGGCGCAAAAAGAAATCAAAAAGCTGGAATCCACCCTCGGCCCCGATGACGAAGAATTTCTACGGGCCTTTGAACAGCTTGAGCGCACCCTCCTCACCTCCCAAAGCAATATCATCGCCCAAATTGAAAACGGTCAAGATAAAGTCAACGCCAACCAACTGATCCATGAAGTGCTGCGGGAAGTGACGGGGAAAATTGGCGAATTGGTGGGGGCGGATCGCACCAGTATTTTTTTACTCAATGATGAACAGACAGAACTGTGGTCGTTAGTGGCAGAAGATGCCACGGGGCAACTCCTGGATATTCGGGTTCGGGTTGGGGAGGGCATTGCTGGCTCTGTAGCCCAACGGAAACAGGTGGTACATATCCCTGATAACGTCTACGATGACCCGCGATCGCGCCTTGTTCAGGAATCCGATCGCAAATACAACTACTACACCCGCAATATCCTCGCCTTCCCCATTCTCAACGATGACGGCGAGCTAGTTGCCGTTGTCCAATTGCTCAATAAGGTGGCCAAATCGGGGGATGATGCCGGGTTTAGCCATCGAGATTTGGAGCAGTTGGCCAAATGCGTGCTGCCGATTCGCCGTATTTTAGAAAGTTGTCAATCCTGCTATGAGGCGATTAAACGGGCCCAAGCCTCCGCTGCTTTGGCTAAGGCAACGCGATCGCTCGATCAAGTCAACCTCGACACCTCAATGATCCTGCAACGGGTCATGGATGCCGCCAAAGAACTCCTGAATGCCGATCGCTCCACTCTCTGGCTCTACGATGATCACCATGGCGATCTGTGGACGCGCCTCCCTGGGGAAGGGGTGATCCGCTGCCCCGTAGGGGTGGGATTTGCGGGCCAGGTGGCAAAAACCCGCCAACCGATGGTGATCGCCTATGACCTCTACGATGATCCCAACGCTGAAAACGCCAAGCGCACCGATGCCCAAACCCATTACCGCACCTGTAGCCTGCTCTGTATGCCGATCCTCAGTCCTGATGGCCAGTTTTTGGGGGTGAGTCAGTTGGTGAATAAGCGTAAAACCGGCTACGAAGGCCAGGAATATCAAAAAGCCCAATATCCTGCTGTACCGCCCTTTTTTAAGGCCAGCTTTGACCGCAACGATCGCCAATCGATGCAGGTGTTTAATGAGCGGGTGGGGGCGATTCTGCAATTCGCTAAGACCCATGAGACGCTGAAAGCTTCGAGCCATTTAGGGGGAGAGCCGGAGGAAGTCCTTGCCCAAGCCCTGAAAATGCTGGGGCAGGTGGTGGAGCCGGAGGGGACGGCGGGCCAGCGGGATGCCCTCTATGGCGTGTTGCGGGGCATTTGTTTGTCTCTGCGGCGGAAGTTGCCGACGGAACATTGTCATATTTTTCTGATTGATCCCGAACGGCAGGAACTTTGGACATTGGTGATTGATCCCAAACAGCAATGTTCCCGTGAACTGCGGATGTCTGCCCGTCAGGGGATTACGCCGAAGGTGTTGAGTACTGCGGATGCGAAGCGCAGTAATAAGGCGGGGCAGATTAGTGATAATCTTGTCCGGATTGGGCTGCGGCGATCGCAACTGGAAACCCTGCGTAATATCCTCCTGTTCCCCCTCATTGACCCCCATGCGGGGCCGGTGGCCATTGTCCGCCTCCTCAATCGCAATCGCATTGATGGCTTCAGTAGTGCTGATGTGGAGGTGTTACAGGCGATCGCCCCCGCCCTCCTCCCGGTGTGCCAAACCATCCAAACCATTTACCAACCCCCCGGCCTCTCCGCTGCCTAAGCTAAATGTCAAAAAATGTGAACTGATGGCAGGCAATCTAGGGCTTGAACTAACAGGAAGCCCACTATCCTTTAAAATAGGCGATTGGAGCCTGCTTATCTGGGCGATCAGGATCTGCCCTGTTTTGATTTGTACATTGGCTTTAGACTTCAGCAAATCCTCTGTTTGGAACCCGCAATAAACCCGTAATGAGTAATCCAGCATTTTCGCAGTTTTCGGCCTTGGCTCTCAAAGTAGTGGGGGTCATTTTGATTTTGTCCTCTTTACTGGACTACGTTATCCTGCTGATCCCCTTCAACCCCATGAACCCGGATTGGCAAATTTCCTTTACCAACCAAATTGTCGATCGTGGGATTATCCCCATGGTCGGGATCTCATTTCTGGTGGTGGGTTATTGGTTAGAGAGCGCCATCAGCAATCTTCCAAGCGGTAAAATTTCTTTTACGGACTTGCGCTTTTGGTCTTTTCTCTTAGCCGCTATTCTGGGTTTAGTCTTTTTGCTGTTAGTGCCGGTTCACCTCAGTAACCTCGGTCGCGCCAGTACCCAAGCCATGCAACAAATTGAGCAAAGTGCTACTCAAGCAGAGGAGCAAATTGCCGGCCAATTGGAACAGGTGACAGAACTGTTGGGAGATAATAATCGCATTCAGGAATTGGATGCGGCGATCGCCAGTGGTCAAGTCCAAGGCGAACAACTGCAACAACTCCAAACGATTCGGCAGCAGATCGAAGAACTCAAAGGCAACCCAGAAGCGATCGAAGAACAGGCCAACCAAGCCCGCACCCAACTCCAGGAACAGCGCAAAGAAGCGGAAAATCAAGCCAAGCTCACCGCCTTTAAATCCGGCTTTCGGATTGGCATTAGTAGCTTCTTGCTCTCCATTGGCTATCTGGTCATTGGTGGCATGGGCTTCCGAAGTTTAGCCGGCGGTGGTGGCGGCGGTGGCGTTGGCCGCCGTTAAACCATTAACTGGCTCACGTCTAACCGCAATGGGGTGCGATCGCACCCCATCGCTTTACGAATTAAACGGTTATGTTTTCGGTTTATATTCTCACCTACAATGAAGCGGTCGAAATTGGCCCCTGTTTAGAATCGATCCTGCCTTGGTGTGATGACGTGATTGTGGTGGACTCCTTTAGTACCGATGCCACAGTGGCCATAGCCCAGGGCTACAACGTCAAAGTTGTTCAGCACGCCTTTGCCAGCCATGGGCAACAACGGACTTGGATGCTCCAGGAAGTGGCAACCGTTTACCCTTGGGTGTATATCCTCGAAGCTGATGAACGGATGACCCCAGAACTTTACGCCGAATGCTGTGGTGCGGTGCGGCAGGAAGAATACATTGGCTACTATGTGGCGGAGCGGGTGCTGTTTATGAATCGCTGGATTCGCCACTGCACCCAATATCCCCGCTATCAGATGCGCCTCTTGCGCAAAGATCGGGTCTGGTTCACCGACTACGGCCATACGGAGCGCGAAGTTTGTGATGGCCCCACCGGCTTTCTCCAGGAAACCTATCCCCACTACACCAGCGGCAAAGGCTTCAGCCGCTGGTTTGAAAAGCACAATCGCTACTCCACCGATGAAGCCAGGGAAACCTTGCACCAATTGGAAACTGGCCAAGTCCATTGGCGGGATCTGTTCCTCGGCTCATCTGAGGTAGTGCGGCGGCGGGCGTTGAAGGATTTGTCCCTGCGGTTGCCGGGGCGGCCCTTTTTACGGTTTTTGTATATGTATTTCATTTTGGGGGGAATTTGGGATGGCCAGGCAGGTTTGACCTGGTGCATCCTCCAGGCGTTTTATGAATATATGATTTTGCTCAAGGTGTGGGAATTGCGCCAGGCAAAGCAGGCAACGGATTCAGGGGGATAGGGGCGATCGCCATCAACCACAGCAGGGAGGCGGCCAAAACGGAGGAAGCGGCAAACTTTGGTATAAAATACCACTACATCCCGTCGTCATCCCCCTTGTAATCAGCGGTTTTGGCGAAATATAAGGTGAGCGCCCTCGAGACGAACCTGAAAAACCTTTACATTTCTTCAAAAGACCCTGTATTTTCTTTACAATTAAATTCATAAAACTAATTCTCATCCCAAGCAGTCGTGAGCAAGGAGAACCCACCCTCGGTGTTGCAGCGTTTAAAGCAGGACTTCAAGAATGACCTAATCGCCGGTCTATTGGTGATTATCCCCCTCGCCACGACGATTTGGCTCATTTTCACCATTTCCCGTTGGGTCATTGCCCTGCTTACGGAGATCCCGAAACAGGTCAATCCGTTCCAAGGTCTTGACCCCTTTGTGAGTAACCTCCTCAACCTCCTGGTGGGTTTGGCGGTTCCCTTGGGGTCTATTTTGCTGATTGGGTTAATGGCCCGGAATATTGTCGGGCAATGGTTACTGAATTTGGGGGAAAGTATCCTCCAATCCATTCCCCTTGCCGGTTCGGTGTATAACACCCTCAAGCAAATCCTCGAAACCCTCTTGCAGGATTCCAAAAGCAAGTTTCGCCGCGTGGTGATGGTGGAATATCCCCGGCGGGGGGTGTGGAGTATTGGCTTTGTAACGGGAACCTTGAGTCCTTCCTTGCAAGTCCATCTCGCTCAACCAATGTTGAGTGTGTTTATCCCCACTACCCCTAACCCCACCTCTGGCTGGTATGCAATCATCCCGGAGTCTGAGGCGATCACCCTCTCTATTTCCATTGAAGATGCCTTTAAGGTGCTAATATCTGGCGGCATTGTTAGCCCTCGCTCCCTTGGGGAAGTGCCGCCGGTTAAAACTGCCGAATCCGCCTATTCCGCTGTTCCTGTGGAATCTGCCCTTAACCCTGAGGGTAGCCATTAACGGGTTGCTCTTCCTTTAACCCCCTCACCTTTCTTACGGAATTCTTTTTAAACCTATGCCAGCCCGTCAACAACCCCGCCGCACCGCCCGTGAATTGACCCTTTTGGGGTTGAGCCAGGCCAGCGGTAATGATGAAAAACTTGCCCAGCAGGATCTCAATGCGTTGATCTTGGCGGCGGTGCGGACGTTGACCAGTGAGGTGCGCGATGCGTTGGAAACAGCGGGTTTGGAGGTGAAAAGGGGGAGCGATCGCCTCAATAAAAGCGAAATCCATGCCCCCGATGTCCACAGTGGCCGGGTGATGGTGCGGGAAGCGATTACCCTCACGGAGCAGGCGATCAACAGGTTAGGGGCGGCGTTAGATCTACCGGAGATGATCACACTGGCGAATCAAAAGGATGTGCGAGACTATGCCTTTGAACTGATTGGCACGATTAAACGACGGAAAGCCGATATTAGCGCGGAACTGGAGCGATCGCTCGTGGACTGGTCTTTAAGTCGTCTCCCCCAGTTGGATCGCAATATCCTCATGATTGCGGTGGCCGAAATCCGCTATCACCAGATTCCCAACCAAGTGGCCATCAATGAAGCGGTGGAATTGGCCAAACGTTATTCTGATGAAGAAGCGGCCCGCTTTATCAATGGAGTCTTACGGCGGTTTACGAATCAAAAACCGCTGGTGGTGGCTGAACCAGAGGTTTAGCCCCCTGCCCCAAACATCGAAAACCTTGAGAATTCTGCCCCCTACGCTCCAAAAACGCTGTGTTTAATTGGTTCAACCGCAAAAAAAAAGCTGAGAACGAGCAAACTCCCCCCCCCGCGACCCCGCCGGTTAAAGCTCCCATTGAGCCTGAGCCGCCTCCAGAGTCCACCGCTGATCTCGATTATCTCCAATGGGCAAAGGCGGCTTATCAAACCATCCAGCAAAAGCAGGAAACACCGCAACCTGTTGAGGAAGTGGCGGCTTCAGAGCCGGAAGTGGCGGCCCCCGCAACGCCGACAGCGGTTGATGTTGCTGAAACCCTTACAGAACAAGTCGTTGAGGTGGTGGACTCATCCCAACGGGATCAACCAGCCCCACCGGCAGCCGTTACTGAACCTGAAGCGGCGGCAGATCTGGCGGAAGCCTCTCCCATTGAGCCAGATCCGACGGAAGTCTCCACACCCGAACCCAGCCAACCGGCTTGGATGCGCAAATCTGACGGGTTGGAGCGACTGAAGGAAACGGCTTTGGTGGAGGAGGAGGAAGATCCGGAGCCAGTCTTGGCCTTTGATGAGGATTTCCTCTGGTCGGCGCGGATTTTAGCAGAGCAGGGCCGCAGTCCCGATGAAATTGATCTGGAAGAAATTAGTTGGTTGAAACGGTTGCGGGAGGGTTTGGGTAAAACCCGCCGCAGTTTGATCAATCAACTGAAGGCAATTGTGGGTCAGGGGCCGCTCAATGAGGCGGCGGTGATGGAGATTGAGGCCCTCTTGCTTCAGGCGGATGTGGGGGTTGCCGCTACAGACTACATTATTGAAACGCTGCAAGCCCGGTTAAGGGAGGAGGCTCTGCCCCCAGAGGAGGCGATCGCTTACCTGAAGGAAATCCTCTGCAAGATCCTCGATCACCCCCTCCCCGATCCCAGCAATGCCGCCCTTGTTCCCGCTGATGACCGGCTCAATATTTGGCTGATGACGGGGGTGAATGGCGCGGGGAAAACCACCACGATTGGTAAATTGGCCAATTTGGCCCAAAAATCCGGTTATCCCACGTTAATTGCTGCCGCCGATACGTTCCGGGCCGCTGCCGTTGAACAGGTGAAGGTGTGGGGGGAACGCACCAATACCCCTGTAATTGCCAATCCGGGCCAGAATACCGACCCGGCTGCGGTGGTTTATGATGCGATCGCCGCCGCCCAAGCCCGCAATATTCAACTCCTCCTCGTCGATACCGCTGGCCGCCTCCAAAACAAGAAAAACCTGATGGAGGAACTGGCGAAAATTCGCCGCATTATCGACAAAAAAGCCCCCAACGCCGTCGTTGAGTCCCTCCTTGTCCTCGATTCCACCCTCGGACAAAATGGTCTCCGCCAAGCCGAAGTGTTTTCCACCGCAGCCCAACTCAGTGGCGTTGTCCTCACCAAACTCGACGGCACAGCGAAGGGGGGCGTTGCCCTCGCCGTCGCCCAACAGTTAAACCTCCCGATCCGCTTTATTGGGGCCGGGGAAGGGATTGAAGATCTCCGGCCCTTTTCCAGTTATGAATTTGTCGAAGCCCTACTCAGTGATTGAAGAACCCCACCCACAAGGGCAAGGGAAAATTCCCCATCTCCCGCAAAGGACTTGGCCTGCCTTGAGGGAATTTCCCTGGGCGGGGTTAAGCATTGACAAAAGAATCAAACAATGCTATTGATTTTGAGACTACCTTGTCTGTGGCTGCCAACCTCACGCCAAAACCAGCCCGCTGGGTTGACCAAGCTCAAGTTCACAGTATTTTAACGCCCTACTCCCGCACTCCTTGCGAACGTAACCCCAGTAATGACGGCCGCACCGCTTCCCCATCCCTCCAATCCTGACCTGGCCTCCGCACGCGCTGAGGCCTCCGCCGTCGCTGGCCTTAAGGAGTTAGTCGCCCGTCTGCACCGTGAGCAAAACCGGATTCAAAATTTGCTCAGTTCCTTAGGGTTTGCCCTGCGGAGTTTTAATAATCTCAATCAATTTTTAGAAATTGTTCCTTTGATGGCGGCAAGGGTGACGGATGCCGATGGGGGGGCATTGGTGTTATTGCGCCCCGATGGTCAGCCCCGGTTAGAGCAACTCCATTGCCAGGAGGGCCATGCCTGTAAAGATATTCGCCGCGCCCTGGAAACTGCGACTCGGGAAATGGGCCAAGGGGCCGCTGGGACTCCGGAAGGGGGCTTTCAACCGGGGGGGTTGGATCAGCATCTCCAGGATTATCTGGGGGAAACGGTGCAACTGTTTGGCACGCCGATTTTAATTAAAAACCAGGAACGGGGACGACTGTATATTTTCAGTGATGCCCCGGATTATGCCTGGACGGGGACGCGGCGGAAGTTGGTGCAGTTGGTGGCGGATCAAACGGCGGTGGCGATCGCCAATCAGGAAATGACCAATGCCCTGCGCCAAAAGGAGCGCCTCGACCGGGAGCTAGAAATTGCCTCGGAAATTCAAGACCACCTGCTGCCCCGTCACTGCCCAACGATCTGGGGCGTGAATCTGGCCGCCAGTTGTCAAACTGCCAACCGCGTTGGCGGCGATTATTACGACTTTATCCCCACCACCTACGCCCAATTTAGTCGGGAAAATACCGTTCTCCCCGCCTGCCCTTGGGGGATTGTGATTGGCGATGTCATGGGCAAAGGGGTTCCGGCGGGGTTAATTATGACAATGACTAGGGGAATGCTGCGGGCGGAGGTGCTGAACCGCCATAGCCCGGCGCACATTGTCCAACACCTCAATCAGGTCATGTACGCGGATTTGGAAAATTCCCACCGCTTTCTGACGTTGTTTTATTCGGAATACAACCCGAAAACGCAAATCCTCTCCTATACCAATGCGGCCCACCATCCCCCCTTACTCTGGCAGGCAGCAACGCGATCGCTCCTCAAGCTCGATACTTGGGGGATGCTGATCGGCCTCGATATTGATTCAGCCTATGAAGATGCCGAAATCCAACTGGCCTCGGGGGATACAGTGGTCTATTTCACCGACGGTTTTACCGATGCCATGAACCAATCGGGCGATCGCTTTGATGAAGAGCGGTTTAACCATGCCTTTGAATGGGCCTGTCAACAGGGCTATCATTCCCAATCCATCCTCGATCATCTCTTTCAAGAAGTGGCCACCTTTGTGGGCCCAGGGGAAACCCATGGCGATGACATGACCCTAGTCGTGTTACAGGTGGACTAGCGCTACAATGGCTCTCAACGTGGTTATTGTTGGGAGATTTGCGATGCCGGATGTAATCCTTTTGGGGCCATGGCCCGCAATTGATGCCCCTGGGCTTTTAGCTCAGGCGGTGAGTGATCCTGACATCCTCGGCCAGATCCAAGCAGGATTTCAGAATTTTATGCAATCGGGGCAGGTGTGGGCCATGGTGATTGGCATTGTGATCGGCTATGGGATCCGGAGTCTGACGAGTTAGGGGGTGAATGGGTTTTTGTGGGGATCACCCTTGGAAAATGTCAAGAATCCCTCACAATGATGATCGGCATGGGGGCGATCGCTCCCCTTAATCCCCACCACCAACCCCAGATCCCATCCCTAATCCTGGTGAGGAGTCGTAAAAATGATAAGTAATCCCTGTTTAACAGACCGTTTAGATAAGTTATTTCCACTTAAGCAACATTTTAGTTGTTAAACTGGAATCGTTACCCTATATGTAATAACAGAGAACTTTCTGAGCTGGGGTACTGTTCCCTCTAGCTACGGTCTTTGCAGTCGCCATCACCCCCCTCATCTGACCAAGCGTTAGGATGGGGTATCAATATCCAATCACAAGGAGACAACCCACTGATGCAGGAACTCGCCGTCCGTCCTGAACTAGACTTTACGAGTAAAGCCTACAAAGACGCTTACAGCCGGATTAACGCCATTGTCATCGAGGGCGAAGAGGAAGCCTACAACAACTACATCGCCATGGGGGAAATGCTCCCGGATCACCAAGAAGAGTTGATCAAGCTGGCAAAAATGGAAAATCGCCACATGAAAGGGTTTCAGTCCTGTGGCAAAAACCTGGATGTCACCCCCGATATGGAGTTTGCACAGAACTATTTTGCGCAACTCCATGGCAACTTTAAAACCGCCTACGAACAGGGCAACATTGTCACCTGCTTCTTAATTCAATCTTTGATTATTGAAGCCTTTGCGATCGCCGCCTACAACATCTACATCCCGGTCGCCGATCCCTTTGCCCGCAAAATCACCGAAGGTGTTGTTAAAGACGAGTACAAACATCTCAACTTTGGGGAAGTTTGGCTCAACGCCCATTTTGAAGAAGCCAAGGCTGAACTAGAAGCGGCCAACAAAGCCAACCTGCCCATCGTTTGGAAAATGCTCAATCAAGTCGAGCAGGATGCCGCCATCCTCGGCATGGAAAAAGAAGCCCTCGTTGAAGACTTCATGATCAGCTACGGCGAAGCCCTCGCCAACATTGGTTTTACCACTCGCGACATCATGAAAATGTCTGCCTACGGTTTAACCGCCGCCTAGATCTGGGTCTGCAATGCTCATGAGCCTGCCTGATGGGTAGGCTCATTGTTTTGGGGATGCAATCCTGAACCCTTCCCCGAATTCTGCGGAGCGGCAGCCATCTCCTTGTAGGGATGAGCGGCCAGAGTCGGCTATAATGTCAAAAATCTTAACGACAAGCGACACCGTGCGAGGCGAGATTGTCTAGACAGTCCTGGTCAAGGGCTTCAGCGCTCTACTGAGTGAAAACTGAGTGAAATAGGTCGTACCGCGCCCATTACTCCCATCGCTTGATCTCCAAAGTCCTGGCATCTTTCCGCTAGGAAATATCCAAATCACATTTATCGCTCGTTATCTGCAAACGAGCCTTTTCTTCATAACTGCCCATGTTTGGTCTTATCGGTCACTTGACGAATCTCGAACACGCTCAAGGCAAAGCCCATGAACTTGGTTACACCGAGTATGGCAACCAAGGGCTGGATTTTTGGTGCTCTGCGCCGCCGCAAATCATTGATCATGTCAAAATTACCAGCCTCACAGGCCAGGTGATTGAGGGGAAATACATTGAATCTTGCTTTTTGCCGGAAATGCTAGCCCAGCGGCGGATTAAATCAGCGATTCGGAAAGTGCTCAATGCCATGGCCACCGCCCAAAAAGAGGGATTGAACATTACCGCACTGGGGGGATTTTCCTCGGTTATTTTTGAAAATTATAATCTCAGTCAAAATAAACAAGTTCGTAATGTCGAACTGGACTTTACCCGGTTTACCACCGGCAACACCCACACGGCTTACATTATTTGTCGGCAATTGGAAATCTGTGGCCCACAGTTGGGGATTGATTTAGCTCAGGCAACGGTGGCAGTTTGTGGGGCGACGGGGGATATTGGCAGCGCTGTCTGCCGCTGGCTGGATCGCAAAACCAATGTGCAGGATTTGCTCTTGATTGCTCGTAACCGTGATCGGCTCAATGAGCTACAAAGTGAATTGGGGCGGGGCAAGATCATGGATTTGGAGGAAGCGCTCCCCTTAGCAGATATTGTGGTGTGGGTGGCGAGTATGCCCCGTGGCGTAGATATCAATGGCATTCCTTTGAAAAAGCCCTGTTTGTTGATTGATGGTGGCTATCCTAAAAACTTAGATCGGATGGTGGCTCAGGAAGGGGTGCATTTCTTAAAGGGCGGCTTAGTGGAGCATGAAATTGAAATGGATTTCCGCTTTATGAGTTGGGCGGATATGTCGGTGGCTGGTCAGCCGCTGTTTGCTTGTTTTGCGGAGGCGATGCTCTTGGAGTTTGAGCAGTGGCATACGAATTTTTCCTGGGGACGTAACCACATTACGCTGGAAAAAATGGAGCAGATTGGCGCTGCTTCCCTGAAACATGGGTTCCGGCCTTTATTGCTCCAATAAACACTGCGTTTTGTTGAGTTGACAGGGGGCGATCGCGCCCCTTGTCGCGCCTATCCCTCATTCAATTCCCCATCCCCTGCCATGAGTGCTACCAAAAATCGTCCCTTTCTCTTAACCTTTGAAAAACCCCTCTGTGAGTTAGAGTCGCGCATTGAGCAAATTCGCGAACTGGCGCAGGAAAATAACGTCGATGTTTCTGACAAAATTCGGGAGTTGGAGGCGAAAGCAGAACAATTGCGCCAGGAAATTTTTAGTAGTCTTACCCCGGCCCAGCGGCTGCAATTGGCTCGCCATCCCCGCCGCCCTTCGACGTTGGACTATATCCAAGCGATGTGTGATGAATGGGTAGAACTCCATGGCGATCGCGGTGGCAGTGATGATCCCGCTCTAGTGGGGGGCGTTGCTCGTCTCGGGGGTGTGCCGGTGGTGATGTTGGGGCATCAAAAGGGACGGGATACGAAGGATAATGTGCTGCGCAATTTTGGCATGGCTTCACCGGGGGGTTATCGCAAAGCCCTGCGTTTAATGGAGCACGCCAACCGCTTTGGAATGCCAATTTTAACGTTCATTGATACCCCCGGCGCTTGGGCTGGTTTGGAGGCGGAACAGTTGGGCCAGGGGGAGGCGATCGCCTATAACCTCCGAGAAATGTTTAGCTTTGATGTACCCATCCTCTGTACAGTGATTGGTGAAGGCGGTTCCGGGGGAGCCTTGGGCATTGGCGTGGGCGATCGCATCCTCATGTTTGAGCACGCCGTCTACACCGTTGCCACCCCCGAAGCCTGCGCCGCCATCCTCTGGAAAGATGCAGCCAAAGCCCCCCAAGCCGCCGCCGCCCTCAAAATCACCGCCCTCGACCTGAAAAACCTCGGCATTTTAGACGAAATTATCCCCGAACCCGCCAGCGGGGCCCACGCTGACCCCCTGACAGCGGCCCAAACCCTCAAAACCAGCCTGCTCCATAACCTAGAAATTCTCCTCGCCATGACCCCAGGAGAGCGTCAAGCCGCCCGCTATCAAAAATTTCGTCACATGGGCCAATTTCAAGAACAGCTAGAAGCCTAAGTACCCCTGGCCATGGGTAAGCTTCAGTAACCTTCCCCCGGTTATGATCTAGAGTGGTATACTGAGGGGGTAGGGAAATTAACATTTTTTTACATTCCTCTCATAACTGGCGAGAACAGCAGCCTTTGTGGCTTTCTCCAGGGCCAAGAACACCAGTTTTTGATCCTGCTTAACCTGCATTGCTCTCAGTGATGCCTCCCCATCAGGACAGTTTTCGGCGCTCTCTTGATTAAGGAAAGCCATCACCGATTTCGGATGCTGCGAGTTCACCCTTTCAACTTAATCAGCACTTAATTTCAGATTGCATGAGTGATTCTTCCCCCCCTAAACGGGCGATTATCACTGGCGCAAGCAGTGGTATCGGCCGAGCGACGGCCCTTGCCTTTGCTCAGGCTGGTATCGATATTGCCTTAGTCAGTCGTTCGGAAACCAAGTTAAAAGCCGTTGTGGATGCGGTCGCACAAACCGGCGTAGAGGCCAAAGCCTACGGCGTTGATCTGGCTCAAGTCGATCAGGTAAAGGCGCAATTAGCCGCGATCGCCGCTGACTTTTACCCCATTGATATTCTCGTCAATAATGCGGGCATGGGCTACACCGGCCAACTGGCAGATACCCCCCTCGCTGATTGGCAGCAGGTGATGGATCTGAACCTCACCAGTGCCTTTCAATGCATTCTAGGGGTCTTGCCTCAAATGCGCGATCGTCGTACCGGCACCATTCTCAATGTGGCCTCGGTGGCGGGTAAAACCCCTTTCCCCGGTTGGGGAGCCTATAGCGTCAGCAAAGCGGGCTTAATTGCCCTCTCGAAAACCCTCGCAGCGGAGGAAAGAAGCAACGGAATTCGCGTTGTGGCCTTCTCTCCCGGCGCAGTCAATACTCCCATTTGGGATACCGAGACCGTCCAAGCCGATTTTAACCGAGCAGCCATGCTCACCCCGGAAATTGTCGCTCAATCCATTCTCCACACGGTGCTTTTACCAGAGCAGGCCGTGGTTGAAGATATCACGCTGATGCCCAGTGGCGGCTCCCTCTAGTAGCCGCGCCTTGTCCTGATCACAGCCGTGTTTTTGTTCCTTACCCTCTTTGGATTTAGTCTGTTATGACCATTACTTCCTCCTCTAACGGTTCCTCTCCCTCATCCACCGTTATTCCTCGCCCCGATCGCAATACCCACGGCGGCCAGCCCGTGCAACCCCAACCCCCCACTACAGAATCTGCAAAAGAGATGATGATGGATGCAGTGCGTCATATTTTGGAAGGCGTGGGGGAAGATCCAGAGCGGGAAGGGCTACTCAAAACCCCGAAACGGGTGGCGGAGGCAATGCAATTTTTAACGCAAGGGTATTCCCAATCTTTAGAAAAGTTGGTGAATGGAGCCATCTTTGATGAAGGCCATAATGAAATGGTTTTAGTGCGGGATATTGATGTGTTTAGCCTTTGTGAACATCATATGTTGCCCTTTATGGGTCGCATTCATGTGGCCTATATCCCCAATCAAAAGGTAGTGGGTCTGAGTAAATTAGCCCGCATTGTCGAAATGTACGCCCGTCGCCTTCAGGTACAAGAACGGCTCACTCGCCAAGTAGCGGAAGCCGTGCAGGAAATTCTCGATCCCCAAGGGGTGGCGGTGGTGATGGAAGCGAGCCATATGTGTATGGTGATGCGGGGTGTGCAAAAGCCCGGTTCTTGGACTGTCACCAGTGCGATGTTGGGGGTTTTCCAAGATGAACAAAAAACCCGTGAGGAGTTCCTCAGTTTGATCCGCCATCAACCCAGTTTCCGTTAAAGCCGACATTCCGCCGGCTGCTCAATCCATGGTGCGTCAGCCGTGATACTGCTCTTTCGCGCCCTAGGTGATCAATCTGACGCACCCGACACCCTACAAAATGTGAGTTAAAGGGAAATTCCCCTGATTCTCAGCCAAGGGGAGAGGGTTGGCTTCCTTTGGCTGCCTCGAAATTGAAAAATCAACTTAAGCCCTGGGATTAACACCCCAGGGCTTAAGTTAATGCAGATTTTTCTGTGGTTGGTAATCAAGGAGGGCAAGGGAAACAGCCCCGCGATCCCTGTTGGTGAGTTAGCTCACACCGATGGCAATTAACAGGAGGGTGGATACGAGCAGGAGGGCCACGGCCCCCTGTTGGAGATAGCGGAATTGTTGGCTAGAGGAGGGATAGTCGGAGAAATAGAGGGCGGGTTCGGTGGCGTAGTTGTTGAGTTGACCGTCGGGGTTGATGGTTTGCATGATTTTGTGAACTCCTGGTTGCTTATCTGTAAACCAATATAACGGAATATAACAAAGTGTTGCGGTGACTTGACAAGCGCATCATGGTGACAATTATCACCGCCACTTTCATGAAAAATCGCGATCAGGGCTATGGGACAGGCCCGAGGATTGCTGATGGATGGTGCGGATCAATTGTTCGACAGCAGCAAGGTTTTTATCACCGGGCGATCGCTCTACCCCGCTGGATACATCCACCCCATCGGGGTTAATCATCCCTAAAGCCGTGGCGATATTGTCGGGGTTTAAGCCTCCCGCGAGGAACCAGGGTAGGGGCGGGGTAAAGGTTTGGAGATCCTGCCAGTTGAGGGTGTGGCCCGTTCCGCCCTCAAGGTGGGGATGGTAGGCATCGAGTAAGAGGGCATCGACGACGGAATAGTAGGGGGGGATCAAGGTGAGGGTGGCGGGCGATCGCACCCGGAAGGCTTTCCAGAGGGTGACTTGAGGGCATTGCTCCCGCAGGGTTTGGCAAAATTCCGGGGATTCTTGGCCGTGGAGTTGTACGCCGGTAAGTTGGCCTGTGGTGATTGTGGCGGCAATCGTCCCTAAGGGTGCATCGACAAAGACCCCGATTCGCTCAATCCCTGGGGGAATCCTTTGGGTAATCGTGGCAATTTGGGCCGGGGTGACATAGCGGGGGGATTGGGGAGCGCAGATCAAACCTAGGGCCGTTGCCCCCAGGCGGGCGATCGCCTCCCCTTGTTCCGGCTGAGTAATCCCGCAAATTTTAATCCGCATCGTGATTTTAAAGATTTATGATCTAAAGCTTGTCATTTTATTGCTGATTCTGCCCTTTTCCCCATGTAATTTCCCAGAAGCATCTATAATTGCCAACGCTTGACTGTTTAGACTTTCGCAAAGGAAATTTACCATGCCCTTTTTATTGGCCGTCGGTGGGATCACCGTTTCTTGGAATTTGAACGTGGCGATCGTCATGATCCTATCGAACCTGTTTGCGATCATCATTGGTCGCTTCGCGATTAAAAATCCTGGCCAAGGCCCTGCCCTGCCCACGAGTCAACCTGGACTGTGGAAAAGCTTTGGTTTGCCAGAACTCTTGGCCACCGCCAGTTTTGGCCATATTTTAGGCGCAGGCATGATTTTAGGCCTCTCCAACGCTGGCGTAATCTAACAACCTTGCCGGACTGGAGGGTGGCGATCAAGTTTCACCAGGTTCCCAAACCCCGAAGGAGGGAAGTTAGCCCCTCACGATTCACTGCCGCTGCCAACATCCATCGTGAGCGGTGATTTACCCTAAGCCATTCTCCAGAGCAAGCTTGATCTGCTGAAATAGGGTTTAATTGTCTAGATGCATAGGGACTCTCGCGGGTAATTTGGCGATTTCTGCCAAAGCCCCTAAGATGTAACGTGATTCGCGATCGCCCTGGGCAGTTTAGAATCAGAAAGAAGATTTCAAAAATCAAGGGCCGGAGTAAACTAAAACCCAGTGATCCATGCCCTTGCTCAATGAACTCCCATACTTCCAGCGCGTTCAAAGATAGCCCCCATACAACGGTGAACCTTTCCACAACCGTCATTATTTTGACCCTACTCCATCCCCTTCAGGCGGTACCCGTCCAGAATTGGACGTTTGAACCGGATACCGTCATTCGGATTGGGCGTTCTACAGATAATGAAGTGATTCTGTACAGTGCCGTTGTTTCTCGCCACCATGTGGAAATTCGCCCCAGCAATGAAGCGGGTTGGGAGGTCGTTAACCTCGGTGCTAACGGCACTTATATCGACGGCAAGCGGATTACGAAAATTCCGGTGTTTGATGGGATGATCATCCGTCTGGCCAGTTCTGGCCCCCAGATTCAGATCCGCATTGAGGAGGGTGAGTTAGACGAACAGGGACGGCGACGGGCGAAACGGCCCTTGCCGCCGTTGGGTGAAGACAAATCAAAAGATACGCTCATTACCTGATCTCGCTCTCGTTCCTTGGCTCTGCCCAGGAATGTAATCTCTGCCTCCACCGGGCGGCAGAGCCGCCTAGGTGCGTGCCACGGCGGAGCCATGGCACGAGGGGACAGCCATGGCATGAGGGGGAAGGGCGAAAAATTTTTGTGCCTCCGGCAGGCTTACGCCAACGCCCCTACATTTGGTTTGGGTTGTTGCGGGAATGGGGTTTAAAACTGGGGTTCGACCATGATCGAGAACATGAGGCCCCGTTGATGGCGATCGCTGTCCCCCGTCAGGGGTAAACCCCAATCGAGGCGAAAGAGGAGATTGCCGCCGGGTTGCCACGCTAGACCGATCCCAGTACTGCTCAAAAATTCCCCAGCACCGCCCGTATCCCAACTACTGCCCAGATCAAAAAATGGGGTGAGTTGTAGCGTACCCCAACGGTCATCCCGCAACACCGTAAACCGCGCTTCTAGGGAACCATACCAACCGTTATCCCCCACCTGGCTATTGGTGCGATAACCCCGCACCGTATCCACGCCCCCCACCGCAAACTGCTCTAGGGGAAGGAGGCGATCGCCCGTCAATTGCCCCCCTAGGCGGGCAATGGCGAGAAAATCCCGATCAAAGGCCTCCACCCATTGCAATTGCCCCGTCCAGCGGGTAGACCGGCCATCAATCCCGAAATCATTGTGGGTGGCATTGAACCAATCCAGACCGATGTTGAACTGAGAACGGGCAGCAAGGACGCGACGGGGCGATCGCTGCACCCATTCCTGAAATAAACCCAAGGTTGTCACCCGTGACACCCCCCGCGCTGGCCCCAAGGAAAAGGAAAAGGGGACATCTTCCAGGAGAAATGTGCGACTTTCCCGCAGGGCCAAACTCGCCCCTAGGGTGAACTCCGTCGTCAGATTTTGCACCAAGGGCTGCCGCAGTTCTAATAACCCCGTTTTCGACCGGGCGACAATCCCCAAACTACTAAAGGGGTCTTCAATCACCCGGCTCTGACTCTGGTCGTAATGGAGTCTAATCGTACCATTGCGGGCATTAATGGGCAGTGTATAATCCACCGCCCAGGTATCCAAACCCGCCGTTGTGCCATAGCTGCCGCTGAGGGTATCGCCCCAGCCAAGGAGGTTCAGATGGGTGGCGGTAATCGCTCCCCTAGTGGCTCCAATACTGGGGGCATCGTAGTTATTGCCCTGGAGTTGCAGGGTGAGGGGGTCGGCTTCGGTGAGGCGGAGGGTGAGGCGGCTCAGTCCGGGGGCTGTCCCGGCGGAAAGTTCCGTTTGAATGGCGCTAAAGCGGGGATCCCGTTGGAGTTGTTGAAGGGCGGCTTCGAGATCCGGGAGGTGGACGGGGGTTTGGGCGGCACGGGTGAGGCGATCGCGCACATAGCCCGGTCGTAGCCGGTTTAACCCTTCAATCTCAATGGCTTCAATGGCCCCTTCCACCACCTGAATTTTAATTCTGCCCCCCTGTAAATCCTGAGCCGGGAGGAAGGCCCCAGATGTGACGTAACCGTTACGGGTGTAGAGTTCGGTGATGGCGGTACGGAGGGCAAGGAGGTCGGCAAAGCTGGCGGTTTTGCCCAACCAGGGGGCGATCGCCTCCTGTAATTCTGGTTCAGAAAATACCGTACTTCCCAAAACTTCAATGCTTTGAATCTGCACCGTCACCCCATTGCCCGGCAATTGATCCGGGGTTGAGGGAGTGGTGGGTGCGGGGAGGAGATCGGGGGTTTGGAATTGGCTGGGTAAGGCGGGCAACCCGTCCAAGGGGAGGGGATTTTTTAACGCGGGCGGGAGTTTATCAACGCTGGGGAGAGCAGCGACGGGGAGAGCGGTCAGAGCGGGCAGACAGACCCCCCAAAGCATGGTTAATACTGTTGTTTTGTTCAGGTTCATCCCGTTTAATGGAGGGGAAGGTTTATTAAAGGCGTTCATTGAGCCGGGGCCTTGTCCGGATCAATGGCATCGGATCAGAAAAGGAGGGGGAGAGCAGTCTAAGATTTGCACGAAGAGCAGCAGATCGAACTTTGACAGTTAGCAAGGGATAAATTACAGGGGGATGATCATGAACCAGCGATGGCTTTGGGGGATTTTGGCAGGATTTTGGTTGGCGATGGGCCTCCATGGTCTGCCGGTAACGGCTCAAGTTTCGCCTCAGTTGGGGGTGATGGAGCAGGGGGTGTCAGCCTATCATGCCGGGGATTTAATCACGGCCATTGCCCAATGGCAACAGGCTTTAACCCTAGCGTTGCCGCCGGAAACCCGCGCTCTGGTTCAGCAAAATCTCGCCCTCGCCTATCGGGAGCAAGGCCGTTTCGACCAAGCGATTCAAGCCTGGCATGAGGCGATCGCCCTCTACCGTCGCCACCAACCCAAATCCCCCGAAATTGCCCAATGGCAAATTGACCAAGCCCAAGCCTACAGCACCCTAGGGCAGGATCAGCGGGCCATTGATCAGTTAGTAGCTTTGGTCGCTCAATCCCTTGATCCCCCACTGCTCACCCTTGCCCAAGGCGCGTTAGGCAATGCTTACGGTCGCATCGGCAAATATGAGGAGGCGATCGCCCAATTCACCACCGCTTTAAATACGCCGCAACTGCCCTCAGAATTGGCCGCAACCCTATTGAACGATCTCGGCAACACCTATGGCAGGTATTACCAAGACCGGCAACGTCAGGCCACCGGAGCGGAAATTGAGGGGGATTTAGACCTAGCGCGGCAACTTTTTCAACAGGCGGCAACGCTGAAAGCTCAAGGGTTAGCAGCATTGGATCAGGCCATGGCCCAAAGTGCTGATCCCCTACGCCAAGCCCAAGCCCAACTCAATCGCCATAAACTTGCCCCCAATCCTGGCCAATGGCCCACCATTGCGGAACAAATTGCGGCCCAATTGCGCACCTTGCCCCCTCGTCAGCCGGTGGCGATCGCCTGGCTTAACCTCAGCCAACAATTAGATAATGATCAACCCCTAGCCCAAACCGCTGCGGTCGCTGCCCTAGGAATTGCCAATCATATCGGGGATCAACGGAGTCAATCCTTTGCTTGGGGGCGGTTGGGGGAGTGTTACCACGCCCAAGGCGATGACCGCCAAGGATTGCAGGCTTTGGAGCAGGCGCAATTTTTAGCGCAACAGAGCAACGCCCCCGATAGTCTCTACCGTTGGCAGTGGCAAGCAGGGCGGATGTTTAACGAGCAGGGCGATCGCCCTCGGGCCATCCAAGCCTATCAACAGGCGATCGCCACATTGCAAACGATTCGCGGCGATCTCGTTTCCGCTAATCGTGATTTTCAGTTTGATTTCCAGGAAGCGGTTGAGCCGGTGTATCGGGAGTTGATGGCGTTGCTGTTTACGGGGGATAACGTTGCCTTTGTGGGGCCGAAACAGGAGAGCAAACTGGCGAATGCTACGGCGGAAAATTCCGTTCAAGCGGCTCTTGATGTTTTGGAATTGCTCAAACTTGCGGAGTTACAAAACTTTTTCGGGGATGACTGTGTACAGGTGGCGAAGTCCCAAGGTAATGCTCAGGAGGCGATCGCCGCCAGCAACACCGCCTTGCTTTATTCCGTCATCCTCCCCGACCAAACTCAAATGATCCTTAAAGCCCCCGATGGCCGGATCATCCACCACCGCGTTGATATTGCCCAAGGGGAACTAGAGGATCTTATCGAAGAGTTTCGTTATCGATTAGAATTGCGGATCACGAACCAATACCGTCCCCTCGCCCAAAAACTCTATGATTTGCTGATTCGTCCCCTAGCGGCGGATTTAGCCGCCATCAACCCCGACACCATTTTGATGATCAATGATGGGGCATTGCGGCGGATTCCTTTGGGGGCATTGCAGGATGGCCGAACATTTTTGATTGAAGAATATGCGATCGCCACCACCCCCAGCCTCAGCCTCACGACGGGCGGAACGCCGCAGGATCAGACGGAGATTAAGGCCCTCAGTGTGGGACTAACGGTAGGCCGCGATGCCTTTGCGCCCTTAAGTAATGTGGCTCAGGAAATTACCACGGTACAGAGCCTAATGGGGGGGCCGAAGCTTCTGGATCAGGATTTCACGATCGCCAACCTCAAGCAAAACCTGTTAAATGAAGATTTTGCCGTGATTCACATGGCCACCCATGGCAAATTCGGGATTGATGCGGAAAATACGTTTTTGCTGGGTTATGACCAAACGCTGAGTTTGGCAGAATTGGATAGTATGTTGCGATCGCGGGCTAGTAACAAAAGCAACGCCCAACCCGTAGCCCTCTTAACGATGAGTGCTTGCCAAACGGCGGCGGGGGATAATCGTTCGGCTTTGGGGATTGCGGGGGCCGCTGTCCGGGCGGGAGTACAGGCGACGCTGGCGACGCTGTGGTATATCAACGATGAGGCGACGGTTCCCCTGATTGAGGAGTTTTATCGCCAATGGCGGGGTGGAGAAATTACGAAGGCGGAAGCCCTACGCCGCGCTCAATTACGCATGATCAACGACCCCAGTTTTAACCATCCGGCGGTGTGGTCGCCCTTTGTCTTAGTGGGGAATTGGCTTTAGGGGGATGGGGAACGGAATTAAGGATTGTTAAAGTAGGGATGTAGCAGGCAAATTGCCTAAAACTGGAAAGCCTTGAGCAATAAAGCATTTGGACATCTGCTCTTACCCTCCATATCAAAAAAAATAATCTCAACCTGCGGAATATGAGTTATATTGGGTGCATCTCAGTTAGGTGAGTGTGCCCTCATCCCCCAGCCCCTTCTCCCTTCTCCCAAGAAGGGAGAAGGGGGGTTTCCAAAGCGAGATACACCCGTTATATTCATATGCTAGAGTAGATTCTATTGTCATTAGTGAATATTTTTTTCGTCACTCAACTAAGCTGCTGATTGCCGCCTAATTAATATAGCAATCCTATTTGATTCATGAAATAACTATTGTTGCTGGGCAAGGCTTTCAGTTATCTTTTTGTTCAGCAATCACGTCGGATTGCTATAGTTATATTTCAAACGAATTATCAAGGGTTATAAGAGGAATTACTCATAAAATGAGACAGGTAACTGTACTAAGTCTGTTTTCTGGTGCGGGAGGTTTAGATTTAGGCTTTCATATTGAAGGCTTTGAAATAAAGGCATGTATTGAGATAGATAGAGATGCATGTAAAACTCTCGAAATGAATAAAGGCAAATATTTATCTAATGATGCAAAAATATATTGTGCTGACATAACAAAACTAGATGCAAATTCAGTAAAAGATAATATCGGAGATGTAGATTTTATCATTGGTGGTCCACCGTGCCAAAGTTTTTCTGCTGCTGGTAGGCGTGCAGGTGGCGTATATGGAGTGAATGATACAAGAGGATCGTTATTTTGGTTCTATGCTCAGTATCTAAAAATATTTAAACCTAAAGGGTTCTTATTTGAAAACGTAAAGGGCTTATTACAAGCTAACAAAAGCAAAGACTGGGAAATCATCAAACAGTCATTTGGAGAGATTGGATACAATCTTTCATATCGGGTCTTAGATGCGGCTGATTATGGCACACCACAACATAGAGAACGGGTGATAATGGTTGGATGGATTGACAAATCGCCTTTTAGGTTTCCTCGTCCAATTTTTGGACCAAACAGCAGTGATAAAAGATCATATATGACACCAAGAATGGCTTTTAGTGATGTTGATGATCCTGAAGAGGAGGTTCCAATATATTCTGGGAAATACGGTCATCTGCTAAAAGATATACCACCTGGGTTAAATTATTCTTTTTATACAGAGCGAATGAGGCATCCAAATCCTTTGTTCGCTTGGAGATCAAAGTTTTCTGGATTCCTTTATAAACTTGATCCTGACGAACCTTCAAAAACATTAGTCGCACATCAAGGTAAATATGACGGGCCGTTTCATTGGAAAAACCGAAAACTCAATATAAATGAACTTATTAGACTTCAAGGTTTTCCTATAGATTATAAATTTGCAGGATCTCGTATTTCCGTTGAAAAACAAATTGGAAATTCCGTTGCACCAAAGCTATCGTCCTACTTAGCAAAATCTGTTTTGATGCAAGTTTTTCATTCTGATATTTCATTAGATCTACTTGATTCTGATGAAATATTAAAGAAACCTAGGAAATCACGAGTAACTAAAAATACACAACAGAATAGTTTTGTTAAGGATAATAGTAGTCAGCTAAACCCTTGTGTCAGCTATATCACTGACTGGCCAACAAAAATCACTAATCTTTCCATCCACGAAAAGTTTTTTGAAAACAAATGCGTTCTGAAAAACGGCAAATGGCAAATGCAAGTCAAAAAAAAGCGTTGCAAATGCAATGTAGTTATAAAAATAGAAGTTGATTTTATCCAGCCAATTTATGAAACTTTTGAAAAAATAGTATGTACATTAAAGACTGATAATATTTTTGAATTTAATTTTGCATGGGACTTTATTCATAAGCTAGTTGATAGTTCTTGTAGTTACGAAAGTTTGCAACCTTTATATGGTCATTTCACAGAGCCATATCCAAAATTTTCATTGACAACAGCTACAAATATGCCAGAAAGTAGTATTACTTTGTTAATGAAAAAAATGGAAGATTATTCTTTCTTATCAAAGACACATGACTATAGTGAGATATGGAACTTATTTGATAAAAATATTAGTATCTTAGACTTAGTTCGCTTGTTAAGAAGTAAAGGTGTTGATATTCGGATTCATGAAACTAATAGAACTATCCCCGAAAACAGTTTTCGGATATGTTATCCTTTTTGCTTGCCATCTTGGCAGCCAACCTACATAACTTGGGCTGATGCAGGAAAACATAAAACGGGAGATTTAGATATAGAAAAGTTAATTTTTGGTGGTGTATTATGAGTGTTACAGTTAAGAACAAAGCAGAATTAGAAAGAATTTTACAAGAGTGCTTAAATAGCGCTATGTCGGAAGATTTGCTTGACCTTCCTATTGAAATCAGAGATAATCTCAACAGTATTTTTGAAAATATTGATATTGCAACATCAGGTTACTTGAATCTGTTGACTTGCTTGGTTTGTTCAAGCGTTGATGATTCGATTGATCCTAGATACCACAGGCGGCCAGGAAAAGGCATGCCAGCACCGGAAGTTCCTGATGGCTGGTTTTCTGGAAGAACTGTCAGTGAAAAGATCATATATCCGTGGATGGAAGCTCATGGATTTAGAACGGCAAAGTCTGGCTGGCAAACGCGAACATTTGAAAGACCTAATCCTTATACTTTGGCATATCCAGAGAATATCGCATTTATCAAAGAACCATTTTTAAAAATCCTTGATTTTGCAAGCAAAAATAAGAGTAAATCCGCACTACTTGTTACATACTTATTAAAGAAAGAAATAGCATATAAAACTAAAAAACAAATTCTCACAAGTAATGTGTCTAAAAACAGAATTGGCAACGAAGTGCTAATTACTGATATTATTTCTTCACTTCAGGAGCAATTCTCTTTGCCGAATAGTTCACATCTACCTGTTATTGCGGTTTATAGCATATATGAACTACTTTTTGGCGAGATTGAAAAATATCGTGGGTTAGCTCTTAGAAAATTAGAGAGCCATCAAGCTTCAGATTTAAGAACAGGAGCTGTGGGGGATATAGAAATTGAAGACTCAGATGGTGATGTTATTGAAGGGGTTGAAGTTAAACATGGTATTGAAATTGATATAACAATATTGCTTCGCGTAAAAGAGAAAATACTCAAATCACAAGTAAAAAGATACTATATCTTGACAACACATAACAACTGCTCAAACTTAAGTAATGATATCACAACATGTATACGGCAGATATACCATGATCACGGATGCCAAATAATAATAAATGGGGTGCTACCTACGATTAAATACTACTTAAGAATGTGTACTAATCCATCGGTTTTTATCAATCACTATTCTAAAAATATTTCAGATCAAAAACATGTAACTGTGGAACAGTTAGAGAATTGGGAAAAAATACAGGATAGCTTAAACACATAACACATTGTTGTATGAGACGGTCAGATCAATTTACTGGTGGAGATACCGATGTTAAGTAGGAGGGACTAATCATTTGTAAGATTCCGCAATCTTTGGAAACGTCAAACCCTTGTGCAGCATGGGTTACACAGATTGAGCTATTTTACATTTAATTGAGCCTACCTACTTATACACCGTCTAACAATTCGGGTGCAGCGGATTGACCAAAGCCGCTTGGGGTGGATTTGACACTCCCCGCGCTAAAGCGACGGGGATTCTTGGTTCATCGACCGGACTTAACCGAGCAGGATTGCTCCAACCCAGCCAGAGGTCTAATCTCCCCAAGCGTATAACTTCCCGTTTGCCCCACGGTAGTTCGTCCCAGGCGCAGGATACAAACCCGCTTCACTATCGACTCAGCACGATGCCGATTGCAGACTAACCCTTTCACATTCAAGTCTTCCTAGGCGACCAAATCGTTAGATTGGATGACGCAGTAGGCAATCCGCCCACTCATTACGCTGCCTGCTTACCCTTAAATGCTTCCAGGCCTGTCGGTTTTTAGCCTTGTGATAGTTCCTGGACGTTTGAAATTCAATATAATCACCATAACACGACTGGCCCAAGGAGGGCGACTAAAGTCGCTCGTGTCGTCTTTCATCCCCGCAATAAATTGACGGGGCTTTCAGACTCCCGCACTATTTTCGTAAAGGTGTCGGCAACCGCTGAACCGAGCCGTTAGGCATCGTGTAAAGTGATTAGTCCTTTAACAATGCTCTAAATCCCGCCTGCTGAAAATGGGTATCGGCAGTCAGTGCGTCAATGATTCCTCGATCTTGCATCACGATGAATGATTACAGTCCACCAACCCCCATTCTTTGTCTCCTCGTTGCTTAAACAAATTGAATGCTAATCTGTATAGGCTATCGGTTAATAAAACGACTTCAACGCTGGGATCAGTTTCGAGAGATTCTAAAAGTTGGATTGCCGCCGCTCTGTATCTTTGCTTAGAAAGCGCATTACCTATTTCTAGCAAAATCGCCTGAGTTGTCACCAAACGAGTGCTGTTACTCTCAATTTGATGAACAATCTCAACAGCCCGTGCATGATTTTGATCAGTGACGGAGGATAATGCGATCGCAAAAGAAGTATCTAAAAAGACTTCAGTCATTATTAGAAAGAGGTTCCTCATATAAATATTGATCAATTTTCTCTGACCAATCAGGTTCACCCTGTAATTGTAAAGACTGAGCAGTTTTAAGAAACCTCTTAGGTGGTTTTACGTCATTGGGTAGAACACGTTCAACAATAATACGTACCCTCGTACCTGCGGCTAGGTTTAAGGGTACTTCTAGTTGAAGAGCTGTCCCGTCAAATATGGCTTCGAGTTCTTGGAGCATTATTTTCTAGAGGCTACAGACTACCTTCAGTATAGCCTGATCTCTAAGCAGCAAGATATGCTGCCTAACGTTAGCTGGCTCCAGTTTTTGGTTCGGGACGTACAGAAAGGCTATCTGTTGCTATTTGAGTGTGCTGGTTTTTGCCGTTCTGGTATAACTGAGGTATAACCAAGGAGTAAAACTTTCAGATAAGGTCACGATGAAAACTGCAATTTCGCTTCCAGATTCAGTTTTTGAGCAGGCAGAAGCACTCGCTCAACAGTTAGGGTTGTCGCGCAGTGAGCTTTATACAAAAGCGTTACAGGTATATCTGGAAAGGTACAACCGTGATCAAATCTTGCTCAAGTTAAACCAAGTTTACGCTAGAGAGTCCTCCGAACTTGATCCAGTGATGGCAAAGATGCAGTTTATGTCTTTGCCTTGTGAGGATTGGTAATGTATCGAGGAGAAATCTGGTGGGCGAACCTACCCGATCCAGTCGCCTCAGAACCTGGATATCGTCGCCCCGTCTTGGTGATTCAGGATGATGCTTTTACCCAAAGTCGAATTAGCACGGTTATCGTCGTTATCATCACCTCAAATATTCAGTTAGCGGAAGCACCGGGCAATGTATTGTTACCGCGTGGAATGTCGGGTTTGTCGAGAGACTCCGTTGTAAATGTCTCTCAAATTTTCACAATCGATAAGACTTTTTTGGTTGAGCGTATTGGTTCACTACCAGACTACTTGCAGGAGGAGATAGATGAGGGCTTACGAACAGTTTTGTATCTGTAGCAGCACCAGCTAACTTCACCGTTATACTGCGGCGGTTTTTCTCATGACTTGGCTTTACCTTCCTCCCCCCAACAGGCGGCAGAGCCGCCTAATACCCATGCCATGGCAGAGCCATGGCACGAGATAATAACATCTAAGAAAATTTCCAGAAATACGGGGAATGGGCAACGGGGAATGGGGAATGGGCAACGGGAGGGAGGGCGAAAAATTTTTCGCCCCTACTTTGCGAGGGTTTAGTTTTTAACGATCGCTCCGAAGTCTCCCAAAATGCGGGCGTGGTTGCGGATGAGTCCTAATAAATTGAGGCGATTGGTTTGGATCGCTGGATCGTCAGCCATCACTAAAACACTATCTTCTCCATCAAAGAACCGCGTCACCGCTGGAGAAATCGCGGCTAATCCATCCACTAAGCGCTGATAATCCCGTTCTGCTTGGGCCTGCTCCGTTTGGGGAACCAATTCACAGAGCGCTGCATAGAGTACCCGTTCTGATTCCTGCTCAAAGAGATCCGGTTGGATCACCACTTGGGGATCGAGGGTATCCGTGGGAAGCGCTCCCTTAGCTGCAAGGCGGGTGGAGCGGTTGACGGTTTCGTACAAAAGATCGAGATTTTGGCTATTGCGGAGATGTTGGATGAATTGGGCGCGATCGCGCAGATCCAATAAATCCTGAAGGGCGCGGCTATGGTATTCGGGGTCATCTTCCCCCAATACAGCATTTACCAAGTCGTAATCAATACCCAATTCATCCTGTAAAAGGGTGTGCGATCGCTGCACAAAGAAATGGATTAATGCCTCTAAGGGAGAACTATAGTCGGGATGGCCACTGACAAAGGCCGCTGAAAATTGGGTGAGCAAATCTAATAGATTTAACTCCAAATTGCCATCCCAAATAATATTCACCACCGCATTGGCGGCCCGCCGTAGGGCAAAGGGATCAGATGAGCCGGTGGGGATCAGGCCTAAACCGAAAATACTCACCAAGGAATCGAGGCGATCGCCTAAACCCACCAATTGCCCCGCCAGGGTTTGGGGTAAATCATCATCAGCCCCACGGGGCAGGTAATGCTCAAAAATCCCCCGTGCGACCGCCGCCGATTCCCCACTGACCAGGGCGTATTTTTCCCCCATAATCCCCTGCAATTCCGGGAACTCATAGACCATTTGGGAGACGAGATCCGCTTTACAGAGCAGGGCAGTGCGTTCAATCGTGGCGGTTTCTGAAGCGGGTAAATCCAATTGCCGACACATTTCAGCAGTGAGATCGAGAATGCGATCAACCTTGATCTGCATTGACCCTAAATCTGCTTGGAACGTAATCGTTTCCAACTGGGGCAAATTCGCCTCTAAGGGTTCATCACAATCGGCATCGTAGAAAAACTTACCGTCCGCTAAACGGGCGCGGATCACTCTGGCGTTCCCCGTGGCGATCAAGTCAGCCTTCGCGGGATCGCCGTTGGCGATGGTGATGAAGTGGGGCAATAGGGAACCGTCGGCGGTTTGGATCGGGAAATACCGTTGATGTGTCACCATCACCGTGGTGATCACCTCTGGGGGGAGTTTGAGAAATTCTGCCTCAAAGTTCCCTATAACCGCCTGAGGAGCTTCCACCAAGTTAACAACTTCATCCAAAAGATCCACCGGGATTATGGCTTCTCCCTGAACAGATTGGGCGGCGGTTTCGATTTGGGCGATAATTGCCTCCCGCCGTTCGTGGGGATCAACGATTACCCCTGCTGCCGCCATTGTGGCCTCATAGGCGGCGGGGTGGGGGATCGTGACAGGTTGAGGATGGAGGACACGGTGGCCCCAGGAAGTGCGATCGCTCTCGATCCGCTCCGAACCATTGACCAACACCACCGGCAACACCGCCTCATCCCACAGGGCCACCAACCACCGAATTGGCCGGGGAAACCGTAATTCTCCATCCCCCCACCGCATAAACCGCCGGCCCTCCAATTGGGTGATCCATTGGGGGATCAGGTCGCGGAGAATGTCCGGTGTGGGCTGGCCGGGGATCTGTTTGTCAATAAAAATGAATGCGCCCTTGGGGGTGTCTCGTTGGGTGAAATCCGCGACTGTAACCCCCTGTTTTTGGGCAAATCCGAGGGCGGCAGCGGTGGGTTCCCCATCGCGATAGGCGGCTTTGACCGGGGGGCCTTTGATTTCTTCGTGGCGATCAGCCTGTTGGGCCGGAACCCCCGTGAGGAGTACCGCCAGGCGGCGGGGGGTGGCGTAGAGGGTGATGGCCTCCGGGGTGAGGTGAGCTTCCCCCAGGCTGTTGGGGATTAGGCGTTGCCATTGGGCGATCGCACTGGCAACAAAATCAGCGGGTAATTCTTCAGTACCCACTTCAAGGAGAAAATTCGGCATTGTGGTTGATGGCGGTTGAGGTTTTGGGGTTGGGCAAGCTCCCCCCCTATACAGTTAACAGTTTAGTGGCTCAGGGGGGCAATCCTAAGGGCGGTCTAGTTGGAGCCAGTCCCGGCCCAGTTGGATCGTAATGTCTGAGCTTAATTCCCCCGTACTTTCCACCCGCACCTCACCAATCCCTAGGGCCAGTTGGATCTGAGCCGCTATCCCCTGATCTCCCTTTTGGGCAATGATTCGGGTCGTTTCCAAGGGTTCATTCCAATTGTTGCTCATGAAGAAATTGGTGTAACCCTGGGCGCGTAAACTGTCTTGGATGGCGGCGATCGCCCCTTCACTGCCGGTACTGTTTTGGATCGCAATTCGCACTCGTTCAGGAGTACTATCGGCCACCCCACCCAACCCCTGCTCAAAATGGTTGGACATGATCCGCCGAATGCCCCGCTCATCAGGAAGCCAGTAACTCACCGCATTTTCCCCAGTACCATTGAAAGCCCCCGGCAACATCAACATTTGCACATCATCCCGCTTCGTATTCGCCGCAAACCCCACCAACGCCGCCAATTCTTCCACAGTGAGATTCGTGTCAATATTTTCTTGAATCACGTTGAAAATCTTCGGCAGCTTGAGCAACGTCTGAGGCCGAATTGCCTGCTCAATCACGGCTCGGATCAAAAGTTGCTGACGCTGAACCCGGCCAATATCGCCAAAGCGATCGTAGCGAAACCGCAAAAATTGCGTCGCTTTATTACCATCTAAATGCTGCTCCCCTTGCTTGAGATCAATGTAGAGGTGTTGGCTATGGTCGGTGTATTTCATATCGTTGGGGACATAGAGCGTTACGCCCCCCAAGGCATCGATTAACTTTTCCACCGCTTGGACATTGATCCGCACATAGCGATCAATCGGGACACCATTCAGCAATTGACTAACAGCACGGGCCGTCAAAGGAGCGCCGCCGTGGAGGTTGGCAGCATTAATCTTCATCTCCCCATAGCCCGATAATCGAACAGGCGTATCCCGTGGAATCGACAGAGCCGTAAGTTTGTAGTGAGTGGGGTCAAACCGAACCAAGATCATCGTGTCTGACAGCCCATCAACGGAATCCACCACTTGCTGATAGCCCAAATCCGGGGGCGGATTCTCAAGATCACCCGTCAGCACTTTTGTACCCAAGATCAAGACATTAACGGAGCGGGTCAGCTTGGGCAGGCTGAGGCTATCGGAGGTAATCGAACCCCCTTGGGAGAAGAGGGCGTTATCCTCTGAGGAGAGTAGGACACGACGGAGAGGAGTTGCAGAGAGGGAAATGGCTAGGATTGCCCCCGCCATTGCTGAAACCACACCAATCCCCGTGAGTCCCAACCAAATCCAAACCCAGCGAGGGCTTTGCTTCCCCGGAGCACGGCTTTTTTTGCGATATTTTCGCGGTGCTGTGCCAGGGCGAACGGGTTTAGATTTGACGTGACTTGGTTTAACCACAAATTTTCACCACACCATTTAACGGGCAAATTCCCCAGTAATGTAAACGCAACAGAAAAGCAGTTGCAAGGTTTACTCCATGATCATTGCAGCGGTTTTGGGACAAAATCGGGATGAGAAGCACGAAAAATGGGCCAAAATCTTCAAGATGTTTTTTCGATTGTACGGTACGGGCTGAAATTGGGATAGATGGGGGATGAAGGATGAAGGATGAAGGATGAAGGGTGAAGGATGAAGGGTGAATGCTGCGAGGCTTTGCTATTCTCCCCCCGGTAATCGGGGGGTTTTTCCCCGCCATACCTGAAACATTAACCCGACGCAGGTTAAGACGTAGATGCTGCTGAGGGTTCCCTCCAAAAACAAGAGGCGGAATTGCCAAACCTGATCGGGGGCTTGGGTTGCGCCGAGGCTTAATGTGGCGATCGCCCCCAACCAGATCAGAAATAAGCGCAGGGCCAGGCGGCTGGTTTGCCGTTGTTGGGGAGAGGTTTGGGGTTGCCAGAGCCACCAGAGGGCGGGCAATGGGCCCAGGAAAGGAATCAGGGTAAACCACAGTTGCAGCTTGATCAGCGGGCGTTCTGCCCAGGGATCCAATGGGAATGATGGTTTCATAAGGGGTAGGGGCGAAAAATTTTTCGCCCGCCGAGGATTTTTTTAAATTAACGGCGATGAATGGCTTTGGACTAATGGCTTTGAAAAATATTCTGCACTATTGGTTTTGCTAAGGCTGCGGCCTGATCCAAAGCGGCCACTTCCCCCTCATGGAGTCGCCACCCCATCGCGCCGGCATTTTCCTGGGCTTGGGCAATGGTTTTTGCTCCGGGAATGGGCATGGTTCCTTTGCAGATGCACCAATTGAGGGCAATTTGGGCGATGGTTTTGTTTTTTTCCTGGGCTAACTGGGCTAAACATTGGCGCAATGGCTCCATACCTGGCAAAATTTGCCGACAGACCACCCCCCGCAAACCTTTTGGATAGGGGCCTTCGGGGGTGTATTTGCCCGTCAGTAATCCTAAAGCGAGGGGGCTATAGGCGATTAACTGGATGCCGAGGCGATCGCACTTTTCCTTTAATCCCAATTCTGTCACCGGATAGGTAGAGAGGAGGGAATACTGCACCTGTAGGGAGGCGATGGGGACATGGCGATCGCCCAACCGCTCATGGGCCCACCGTAACCGTTGCGGCCCAAAATTCGACAACCCCACCCCTTTCACTAAACCCTGTTGGTACAATTGCGCCAACCCATCCAACAGCGGCCCCTCCTGCCAGGGGAAATAATTCGCCGTTGACCAATGCAATTGCACCAGATCAATGGGTCGCCCCAACCGTTCCGCCGAAGCCGCCGCCGCCTTCACCATCGCCTGGGGCGTTAATCGCCAAGGGTAGGGGGCGAGTTTCGTGCCGATGCAAATGTTTTCCCGGTTCGGCCCTGAATATTCCCGCGCAAACCGCCCTAACAAGATCTCACTTTGGCCCTTTAATTTCCCCGTCCCGTAGGAATCCCCGGTATCAAAAAAGGTCATTCCCCGCCCGACGGCGTAGTTAAAAGCAGCTTGGAGGTCATCATCCATTTCCGGGCGGTAATCCCACAGGAGGCGATTGCCCCAAGCCCAAGTACCGCAGCCCAGTTCTGGCCAGGTCAGGGCCGGGGAGGATGGAGGTAAGGATGGCATGATCTTGATCACGGGATTAATTTTCGTGTTTCTGAAAAAATTTAAAATTTCTAGGGTGCATTGTCTCAAAAATTAGCTAGGATGATGCTTGTCCAAGCAATCATCCCTCCTGGATGGAGAATAAGGTGGTGATTGGGCTAGTTATTGCCCCGGTTAACGGGAATACTCAATAACTGATTAACCATCAAGGCTGTTCTCTTGTTGCTCAATAATAAACGGTTTGGAGACTATTTACTGATGAAACGTTCTATTGCCTTCTTGGCTCTCTTGCTTGCTGTCTCTTCTGTAGCTCTAACCGCCTGTGGTGGTGGCGGAGAAGCCCCCACGGCAGAACCATCCCCCGAAGAGTCCCCTGCTCAATAAATTGAGAAGGTATTGACCAATAAAAACACGCTTAACTGTTATATCACCATACAGTTAAGCGTGTTTTTATGGCCGCCTAACGATATACCGGCAACGTAAATTGAAAACAACTGCCTTTTTGGGGGGTACTATCCACCCAAATATTGCCGTAGTGGGCTTGGATCACCTTACGACAGAGGGCTAAACCGATTCCAAAGCCCTCCTGTGCTTCATCGCGTTTGAGGCGAAAATGTCCTTCAAAAATCAGATCCCGCTTCTCGGCAGGAATCCCTAGGCCCGTGTCAGCAACACTCACCTGCACTTTTTGCGCCGTGCGGTGCAAAATGGCCACGGTAATCGTTCCTTGGGGTGGGGTGTATTTAATCGCATTTTCGAGTAAATTGGTCAGCACTTGGCGAATCAGTTCGCCATCGGCATAAACATCAGGTAAATCCTGGGGAATATCCTGAATTAGCGTCAAATCTTTAGCCGCAAATCGCAGGGTTAACTGGCTGAGGACATCTTCGCAGAGGGGCCGCAATTGTAAACTGCGTAATTGCAAGTTTAAGCCGCTATTCTTCCCTTGGGCTGCCTGTAAAATATCGTTGATCATCCGGTTCATGACCCGAAATTGGGTGCGGGCGTGCTTATAGAGTTGGTGCTTTAATTGGGCGGCGCGTTCGGGGTCTTCATGGGTGTGGGCTAGTTCGAGGGTTTCGACGGCGATCGCCGCCGCCGTTAACGGACTCCGCAAATCATGGGCCAACATCGCCAACACCTGATCCTTAAATTGCAATTGCTCATTGAGTTCCGCATTTTCCCGTTTGAGGCGAAACAGATCCTCAGCTAAACGAATTTGGGTCACAGAATAGCGATCGCTCTCCGCCTGATCCCCCCCTTGGCTCGTCACATCCGCCAACCACTGTGACCACCACCGCTTCACCTGCGCCACCAAGTCACCCCCCGCTAAGGTTTGGCGCGGAGCCGGATAAATTTTCACCAAGGACGGAGCCGCCACTAACCGAAAATGCTCCGCAAGATCAGGATTTTCGCTAATTTCCAGCACCTCTAATTCAAAGTCATCCTGTTGCTGTAACCCTTGTAAATAGGCTTGAATTTCTTGGGCATAGCCTTGGGTTGCCGCCCGTTCATCCACAAACAGCAGCAGCTTCAGAAGATTAGCAGTCTCCAGTGGGGGCATAGCGCAGGGAGTCGGCTCAGGGGGGTTAGAAGATCGCACAGCAACAATATCCTTGGGGAATTAGGGATAAGCGGGGAGACCCAGATCGAAAATGTCAAGATCAATTAATCTTATTTTAATATCTTCAGGCTGGCCGCTAACCTCACCCCCTAGGAGTTTGGTTGGGAATCTCCGTTTCGGCTTAGAATCTGAAGATAGCCTAAAGGCCCGGCCGGGTGACAGCCCCCTACGCCCAAAGGATCCGTAGGGGCGGTGCATTCCCAGTCTTTTTCCGCTGAACCTTTGACCCAACCCCCCAAATTCCCATGGCTCTCGGCTACCTCGCCCTTGTTTTGCACGCTCATCTCCCCTTTGTTCGCCATCCAGAGAGTGACTACGTTCTTGAAGAAGAATGGCTGTTTGAGGCGATCACAGAAACCTACATCCCCCTCCTGAATATCTTCACAGGCCTGCGGCGGGACGGCGTAGATTTCAAAATGACCATGAGCCTCACGCCCCCCTTAGTCTCGATGTTGCAAGATCCCCTCTTGCAGACGCGATATCTTAAACACTTGGGGCAGTTGCAAGAATTGGCGGAAAAAGAAGTGGATCGCAATCGCCACAATGGCCACCTGCGCTACTTAGCCGAGCACTATGTCCAAGAATTTGATACAGTGCGCCAAACTTGGGAGGGTTATCAAGGGGATCTGATTACGGCCTTTAAAAGCTTCCTCGATAGCAATAACCTCGATATCATCACCTGTGGTGCAACCCATGGTTATTTCCCCCTGATGAAAATGTATCCTCAGGCGGTGTGGGCGCAAATTAAGGTGGCTTGTGATCATTACGAGGAAACCTTTGGCCGGCCGCCTAAGGGGATGTGGTTGCCGGAATGTGCCTATTACAACGGTGTGGAGCGGTTGGTGGCGGATGCGGGGTTACGCTATTTTCTCACTGACGGCCATGGGGTGATCTATGCCCGGCCGCGCCCTCGCTTTGGAACCTATGCACCGATCTTTACAGAAACGGGGGTGGCGGTATTTGGTCGAGATCAGGAATCTTCGCAACAGGTGTGGTCGTCCGAGGTGGGGTATCCCGGTGATCCTGAATATCGGGAGTTTTATAAAGATATTGGTTGGGAATCGGAGTATGAATATATTAAGCCCTATGTGATGCCCAATGGTCAGCGCAAAAATGTTGGGATTAAATACCACAAAATCACGAACCGGGGGGCGGGGTTGAGTGATAAGGCTTTGTATGATCCCTATTGGGCAAAGGAGAAGGCGGCGGAACACGCGGGGAATTTTATGTTTAACCGGGTGAACCAAATCCAGCATTTAGAGGGGATCATGGAGCGGCCGCCCTTGGTGATGTCCCCCTATGATGCGGAGTTGTTTGGCCATTGGTGGTATGAGGGGCCGTGGTTTTTAGATTATTTATTCCGCAAGAGTTGGTTTGATCAATCCACCTATGCCCTCACCCATTTGTCGGAATATTTGCAATTGGAACCCCATCAGCAGGTTTGTCGCCCGGCTCAATCGAGTTGGGGTTATCAGGGGTTCCATGAGTTTTGGCTCAATCAAACCAATGCTTGGATCTATCCCCATTTGCATAAGGCGGCGGAGCGGATGATTGAGTTGAGCGGCCGGGAGGCGGCGGATGAGTTGCAGGAGCGGGCGTTGAATCAGGCGGCGCGGGAGTTGCTGCTGGCGCAGTCGTCGGATTGGGCGTTTATTATGCGCACGGGGACGATGGTTCCCTATGCGGTGCGGCGGACGCGATCGCACCTGATGCGCTTCAATAAAATTTATGAAGATTTGCAACAGGAAAAGGTGGATGCGGGTTGGCTCGAAAAGGTGGAGGAGATTGATAATCTCTTCCCGAACCTGGATTATCGGGTTTATCGGGCTTATCAGGTTTAGGGGGCCTTCCCTGGGATTCGTGGGGAATCTTTGCAATGTTGCGAGTGATGGCTAAATGTAACGTAGGATGAAGGAGTGATCCCAAGCTTCTCATTCATCCCGTCGTTTTATGAAAATTCGTTGCGCTGCGTCTGAGCCGGTTACGCTCCATGTTGAGGAAGAACTGATTCCCATTCACCACTATTTGCGCCAACCGCAGCGGTTGGTGAATGCGATCGCCAACCCCAAGTTAATGGAAGTGCTAGGGGGCGATCGCTATCGCCTCAAACTCAATCCCCTCAATCTTCTCAACCTCTACCATTTCCAACCCACGGTAATCCTAGAGGTAAAGGCGGATAGTTACGGGATGATCTCGATCCGTTCCTTGGGCTGTGAAATTCGCGGCATTGACTATATTAATGATCGGTTCAGCCTCGAACTGAAGGGCCGCCTGATTCCCGCCAAGCGTAAGGGGCAAACCTATTTAGAAGGGCGAGCCGATGTCGTCGTGACCGTTGATGTGCCGCCCGCTTTATTATTAGCCCCCCTGCCGATGCTGGAAACAGCGGGGGTCGGTTTAGTCCAAGGCATACTGAGCCGCATTAAGGATCGCATCCTCTCCCATCTGTTGGCGGATTATCACCACTGGGCGCATCAGGAAACCACTGGCTCTAATCCCCTTTGGCTCAATGGGGCCGAAAACCCAGCGGGTTAAGCCCTCACCCCCAACCCCTCTCCCAAACGATGGGAGAGGGGAGCAGATTGCCATGGGCGTAGGGGCGTTGGCGTAAGCCTGCCGGAGGCACAAAAATTTTTCGCCCCTCCATCAGCCCCCTTTTTAAGGGGGCAGCGCAGCGGGGGATCTTCCCTTAAAACTCAATGCCAGCCTGGGCTTTTACCCCTTGCTCCTTAAAGGGATGTTTAAGCAGCGTCATCTCTGTTGCCAGATCCGCCCGCTCAATCAGTTCCGGGGGTGCGCCCCGGCCCGTGAGGATCACATGGGAATCAGCGGGTTTGGTTTCGAGGCCCGCCAGGACGGTGGCCACATCGAGATAGCCCAATTTAAGGGCGATATTCACTTCATCAAGTAATACGAGGCGATATTCGGGGTTTTGGATAAATTCTAGGGCCGTTTCCCAAGCGGTTTGGGCGTTGGCAATATCGCGATCGCGGTCTTGGGTTTCCCAGGTAAAGCCCTCCCCCATGGCTCGGAACACCAATTGATCCCCGAACCGTTCTAATACTGCTTTTTCCGCCGGTTCCCAAGCGCCCTTAATAAATTGCACGATCGCCACTCGATAACCATGGCCCAGCGATCGCATCACCATCCCTAAGGCCGCCGTGGTTTTGCCCTTGCCATTGCCCGTGTTGATAATGATCAGGCCCTTCTCCTGATTGGCAGCGGCCACCCTTTCCGCCTGCACCGCTTTGCGGCGTTGCATTTTCTGTTGATATTGTTCGGGGCTGAGGTTGTCGGTCATGGTGATGGGGGTTCGGGGATAATGGTTAAACAGCCTTCAAGGCGGATCGCATTGGGGGTTAAGTCCAGTAGCGTTAACTGGATGTCCGGCCCTAGATCTAGCTTAAAGGCAGGGAGAGCGTGGGCTGTGGCTCCGAGGGTCAACTGGAGCGGGGCCAGGCGGAGGGTTTGGGGGGTTGCCATTGCTAGGCCGCTGTGGAGCGTGATCCCCCGTTGTCCGTGAACATCAGCCATTTGGCCTTGGAGTTCAATGGCATCAGGCTGAAAATTTGCCGTTTCCCAACGGATCGACCCTAATTGTAACCCGCTGGCCGGGGGAATGATTTGGGCGATCGCCTCCTCTAAACCTTGGGCCAATAATTTCGATCCGAAAGAGGCTTGTAAATCCCCCACCGTTAACGCCACCGAGCCAATCACCGGCACTGGGGCTAACAGGCGAAAGGGCTTCCCTTTGAGCATTTCTCCCACATTGATCTCAATATTTGTGGCCGTCATCTCCCCATGACTGAGGTGAATGCCTTGATACACCGCTTGATCCGCCTTGAGATCAACCTGGGAAATCTTACCTCGGAGTAATTGTTGATTTTTACTGGTGATCTGGATTTGTAAATGATCAACGTGATCCAGTTGCGATCGCAACCAGAGGCCCACAGCCGGAGCTAAAACTCCACTCACCCAATCCGAAGCTGGCAGCATTTTCATTAAAATTTCTGTGCAAAATTCTGAAATAGTTGAAGTTTTTTAATCAGTCCATCCTGGAATATGACCAGATCCCGATAATTGGCCCATGACAGCCCTAAAAGCTGCCAAAAAATCCTGTAATATTTGTACATAGTTTAAATGCCCAGGGTTCAGTTTACTCCCGACTGCCTGGCTCTCACCTGGCTCACCCCGATTTTGCACCATTCATGGCGGAACGCATTCAAAAAATTCTGGCTCAATGGGGAATTGTCTCCCGACGACGCGCTGAACAATGGATTTCAGCGGGGCGGATCCGGGTTAATGGTCAGGTAGCAACCCTGGGACAACAGGCAGATCCACAGGGCGATCGCCTAGAACTCGATGGCCAAATCCTCACCCCCAAGCATACCGCCGATCTCGTTTATATTCTGCTCAATAAACCCCGGGGTGTGGTGTCCACCTGTGCAGATCCCCAAGGACGGCGCACCGTGTTAGATTGTCTCGAACCCCACTGGCGTAGGGATTACCGCCTTTATCCCGTCGGTCGTCTCGACACAGACTCAACAGGTGCTATTCTACTAACGAATGATGGTGTCCTCACCCTCAACCTGACCCACCCCCGCTATCATCTCGCCAAAACTTATCATGTCTGGGTTCAGGGCCACCCGCCCCCTGAAATTCTTCAACAATGGCGGCAAGGTCTACGACTGGATCACCGTTGGACGCAACCGGCTCAAGTGACCATTCTCAAAACGGAACCCGAGCGCACCCGCCTGCGCATTGTGTTACAAGAAGGGCGGAACCGCCAAATCCGGCGCATGGCCACACAACTGGGATATCCGGTTTTACAATTGCACCGAGTGGCGATCGGGAGCTTAAGCCTTGATCAAGCCCCTGCCAAACCCTTGGCTGCCGGGCAATATCGGGTGCTGACCCCTAGCGAACTCGCCCACCATTTCACGAATCACGATCCTCTCAATCCTCACTTGCCTAACCCTATTGCGGAGAAGCCTCTATGCAAACCCCAAACCAGCCTTTAACACCAGAGCAGGGGGAAAAGCTCAAAGAACTGGGCCTTTATCTCCATGAAGTGCGCCGCAAACGCGCCCTCTCCACGGAGGCTTTAGCAAAACAAACCCGCATCCCCCTCCGTTTAATCAAAGCCATTGAAACCGCAGATGGCTCGGCTTTACCCGAGCCGATCTATATTCAAGCCTTGGTGCGTCGGATTGCCAACGCTCTCCATCTCAATGGCCAAGAACTGGCAGCGGCTTTTCCCGTCGAAACCCATTGGCAATCGATTCGCCCCACCTGGAAACCCGTATCCGCTTCCCAGTTGCGCCCCTTCCATATGTATTTGGTTTACATCGCCGTGTTAATCGGGGCGGTGAGTGGTTTATCGATCTTGATTAAGCCTCCAGGGCCACAGTTAGCCAAAGACAACAGCAGCGTTTCTCTGGAATCTCCCTCCGTTTCCTCGGCTCCTGTGCAACAGGTACAAAACATTTCCAGTCCACCCCCAGTCCAAGCGCCCCCAAGCCAACAAACAGAAGCACAAATTTCCAATGATCGCGTTGTGGTTTCGATGACCCTCCAGGATGATTGCTGGCTGCGGGTGGTGGCAGATGGTGAGGTTGCCTTTGAGGGGACGCTACCCAAAGGTGAAAAACGCAGTTGGGAAGCCAAGGAACAAATCACGATTATGGCCGGCAATGCTGGGGGTGTTGTTGTGGCGATTAACAATGAAGAAGCCAGACCCCTAGGCAATCCCGGCGCAGTACAGACTGTCACCTATCGTCCCCCCAGTGGGGATCAATCCTAACGGGCGCACCTCTGAGGAATTCGTGATTGATGGTGGGCGCGTTAAGCGCCCCTTTTTTTTAAGAGAGTGGGTGATGGAGGGGAAGTTTGAGGGTGAAGGTGCTGCCCATGCCGGGGGTGGAGGTGCAGTAGAGGCGGCCCCGATGGGTGTTGGTGATAATCTGGTAACTGGTGGAGAGGCCCATGCCGGTGCCGGTGCCGATGGGTTTGGTGGTGAAAAAGGGGTTAAAGATTTTCCCTTGAATATCCGGTGTGATGCCGATGCCGTTGTCTTGGATGGCGATCGCCACTTGCTCCCCATCGAGGCAGGTGGTGTGAATCTTGATCCGACCTTGGTCAGGTTCAGCAGAACCGGGAGCACTGCTATATTGACGATCATGAATGGCATCAATGGCGTTGGCCAGCAAATTCATAAACACTTGATTCAAGAGGCCGCCATAGCATTCCACTAAGGGGAGGGGCCCATAGTTTTTCTCGATGTAAATTTCCGGCATACCGCTGCGGCCATTGGTGCGGTTTTGCAAAATTACCAGGGTGCTATCGAGGTTTTCGTGAATATCAATCTCTTTTAAATCTGCTTCATCCAGGCGGGAGAACGTGCGTAGGGATTTAATAATATCGCGAATGCGAGCGGCTCCGGTTTGCATCGAGTCGAGGGTTTTGGGGAGATCACTGGCGATAAATTCCAGATCGACATCTTCCATTAATTCGATAATTTCCCCTGGCGGGTCGGGGTAATGGCTTTGGTAAAGATGGATAAGTTCAAGGAGATCATGGGCATAGTTGGCGGTATGGGTGAGGTTGCCATAGATGAAACTCACCGGGTTATTGATTTCATGGGCAATCCCCGCTACCAACTGCCCCAAGCTGGACATTTTTTCGGCTTGGATCAGTTGAATTTGGGTTTCTTGCAGTTCCCGATAGGCCTGCTCTAATTCCTCACTCTTGGATTGGGATTCTTGATAGAGTTGGGCTTGATAGATGGCGATCGCCACCTGATTACCAATACTGTGCAATAGCTCCATTTCATCGGGTTGCCAGGGGCGATCGCGCCCCACCCGCCCCATTTCAAACGCGCCAATCTTGCCCCCAGCGGTATGAATCGGCAACATGAAATAGAGATCAACCTTCACCTCCTGACAAAAAGCCTTTAAAAATTCATCGGTGGTATTTTCCACATCTAACTGATAGGTTTGGCCAGCAAAAATATGCTCAAATAAAAGGGGAAACTCACTCAGTTGATAGGCTCCCAACCAACTGGTCATTTCCGGTTGACGCTGTTCCATAATCACATTCCACTCTGGTGGCTCTCGATCCGCCTCATACCAACCAAAGGTGCAAATATCTACCCCCACTTCGGCAACAATTGCATTGACAGTATTTTGCACAATCGTTTCTAAATTCAGGGAGTTGCGCACCTCCGTACTAATTTCATTTAACAGTTGGCTCCGTTGCACCAAGGCTTTGAGGGCCGCTTCGGTTTCTAATCGGGCAGTAATATCCCGTGCGGCGGCATAAATTAAATCAGCATGGGGCGCAGAAGACCATTCAATATAACGATACTCGCCATTTTTAGCCTGATAGCGATTGACAAAGGAGGCAATATTATTTTGATCTCCTAAATGGGCGATCGCCGCCAACGTAGAATCCAGATCATCGGGATGAACAAAATTCAGAAAAGGCTGTCCCTCCAGTTCCGCTAAATCATAGCCCAACGTCCGCGACCAAGCCTGATTGAGGCGACGGAAATTCCCCTCTACATCCGCAATACAAAGCAACTCTAAACCCACATTAAAAAACTGCTCTAGTTCCAATTGAGCTTGTTTTCTCACACTAATATCACTAAATAAACCAATAAACCTGAGCGGGCGACCCTCCTCATCCCGCTCCAAAATTCTGCCCCGCGACAGCATCCACTGATAGGAACCATCGGCATGACGCAGCCGATGTTCACTTTCATACATCGGGGTTTCTCCTTGCAGATAGCGAGACATATCAGCATAGGCCTGTTCCCGATCCTCCGGATGGAGGCGACTATCCCAATCGGCGGTCGTATTGGTTAACTCCTCCGCCCGACAGCCCAAGAGCAGGAGCCACTCCCGGGAATAGATCACCGCATTGGTTTGCAAATGCCATTCCCAAACCCCATCCCCCACGCCTTCGAGGAGAAAATCTAAACGGGCTTTACTTTCTCGCAGGGCAATTTCTGCCTGCTTGCGATCATCAATATAACTCGCAAGCCCTAAACAAACGATCCCTTGATCCGGCCCCTCCTGCAATGGGGCTAAATTGGCACGATGCCAATAATATTGCCCATCAGCGTGTAAAACTCGGTACTCTAAACCCTGCACTCGTTCGCCCCGTAAAACGGCATTAAAGCTCTGGACACAAATGGATAAATCTTCAGGATGAACCACATCCGCAAAGGGACGTTGACTTAAATCTGTGAGTTCATAACCCATCACCGTTTTAAACGTGGGGCTAACATAGCTAAAATTGGCATTTTGATCAGCAATAAAGAGCATATCATTGATGTTTTCAATGATGTTGCGCAATTTATTTTCACTGGCTTGGAGGGCCAATTGATTGATTTTTTCGGTGGTAATATCGCGGATATAACCATACCAAGTTGTGCCGCCGTGCTTTTGCCGTTGGGGGGTGGCATAGCCTAATAACCACAGTTGTTGACCATCGGGATGATTGACGCGATATTCACAGCGCCAAGGGGTTAATTGGGCCGCAGAGGCCATAATCGACTCAGATACCCGGTCAAAATCATCGGGGTGAATGACACTAAAAACGTTTTGACAATCTTCCTGCACAGTCTCAGGGCTAATGCCGTAGATCTGCCGAATCCCTTCACTGGCATAGGGAAAGGACATGGAACCATCCGGTTCTAGGGAGAATTGATAGAGAGCGCCGGGGACATGGTGGGCGATTTGTTGGAGGCGATATTGACCGTCGGTGAGTTCGCTGTTGGGGTTGCGATCGTCGGGTTGATCCGTGGGGGGGGGTGTGATGTCCCGGAGGATGGAGAGGTGGAGATGGGGCAGAAAATGGGCGGTGGCGGTGTATTGGATCAGACGGCGATCGCCCTCCCCCCGCAATAGGGAAAATTCCCCCTCACTTTTCCCCGCAGCGAGGAACTGCCGCCATGTTTGCTCAAAGTCCAGTTCTAAACTGACAAAATCTTGGATAGACTGCCCAACAATTGCCGATGCGGGGAGGCCAAACAGTTCACAGGCGACGGGGTTAGCGGCAATGTATTCCCCCTGATCATTGGCGATTAAGAGGCCATCTAAGCTGGCATTAAATAGGGACTGAAATGCTGGATTATCCTCACCCTCACCGCCAAAAATACCGGCTGTCTCTGTGGCTGCTGTTGCCTTGAGGCCACTCCCTGGTTGATGAGATTGAAATCTAGGCGATATTTGCCGAGGGTAAGGCATGATCAACAAAATTTTGATGATCTAGACATTAACTCATTCCATGATCAATTGTGCCGGTATTGCATCAATCCTTAACATGATGGCCGCCATGAGTCTGTGCTCTGGCGATCGCTGGGAACCTTAATCACTCTGCCCTTTTGGAGTCGGGATTGGCATCTGCTTTGGGGGGGGCGGTGGGGGCGGATTCATCGGGGGCCTTTTCCGGGAAGAGATTCACCTCAGCCTCTGGTTCTAGTTCATCAAAAAAAGGTCTACCTTCTCTTGGCAAGACGGGATCCGAGAGGATAGGTTTACCGCGATCAATGGTTGAGGGGGCCACATTGGGGAGGGCTTCATTCACCCCGGCTTCGGTGACGGTGCGGCCCCGACTGACAAAGAGGACGATCTTGAGCGATCGCCCCACCTGCTCACTGACAAATTTCTGCATCTCCTGCACCTGCTTGGGGGTGATCTCTTCGACGAGATCACTGGCTACCTGGATATTGAGATAGACCACTGGGGGCCGGGCTGACCAATCAATGCGGGTATCTAAAAGGGTGACATCCCGCTGACCGATGGTGATCGTGTTGCGCACCAACAGGGCGCGGATATAGTCCTCCACCTGGACGCGACGGATTTGGGAGGCAAAATTCGTCCCGAGGGGAATGGCCAAAATCGCCACGGAAATCACTGCCCAAAGGACAGAATGGCTCATTTCCGTATAGCCCGCCAACATAAACACCACCATGCAGGCCAGGACAATGCCGATCAAGTTGGTGAGATAGAGCAGGAATGCCTGCTGGCTAAAGACCCAAAAGCTAGGGTTGGTGAAGGCCCGGGACATGGCCAAGCCCACGACGCAAATCGGCGGCATCAGGGCGACGGCGATCGCCGTCCCCGCTAACACATCACTAATGCCGGTGCGAATCTTGGCAAACCCACTGATCCCCCCAGCGGCGATCGCAATTCCTAAATCTACTAAACTCGGTTGCACGCGGGACTGGAACTCGGAACCAAAGGAGGGAATGGGGGTAATTAGCCCCAAGATCATCGAGAGGGTAATGGCGAGCATCGTGCCGCCGATAATTGAAAGGAGGGAGCGGCGGAGCAGTTCTAAATCGCCCTCCAAGGCCGCAAACGCCAACCCCCGCAACGGCAACATCAAGGGTGCAATAATCATCGCGCCAATAATCACCGCCGTACTATTGCCAATTAAGCCAAAGGTGGCAATGGCACAGGAACTAATGATCAACACCACATAGTTCAAACTCCAACGGGAATCAATACTTAATTCTTGATGGAGAATTTCCGTCGGTTTTTCCCGTATGGATGCGGGAAGATGGCGGAGTTTTTGAGCGTAAGGGGAAAAGCGCGATCGCATAGCTTCACCGGAGATAAAGATACCGTTATCCTAAGCGTCACCGGACAAGCCTGGCCGATCCCTAACGGGAATAGGTGCGTTGGGGCGATTCCGTTTCCATCTTAAACTCACGCATTTCTGAGCTTTGGGCGGCTTTCCGAATTAAATAAGCAAGGGCATAATCACCATGTTCATGATGATTCAATGTCACCGCCAGGGCAAAAATTTGCGCCGCTAAATCCGGCCCCAATTTTTCAATCATCCCCTGCCGTTCACTCTCCGCTGCGGCCTGTTCTCGAATTTGCATTTGCCATTCCCGTTCAAAAAACTGCTCTAAAGAACCGCTCACCCCTAACCGGGTTAACACCTCCCATTCACCGCGATCGCACCAATAGCCCTCACATTCCGTACAGCGTTCGAGATAAAAGGGGGTGAGATAGTCCACCTTGGTACGGGTTAAATAGCGGCGGCATTCTGGACAAAGGCCCGCTTTGCGATCGCTCTCTCCCGGTGCAAAGGTGGCGATGGTTTCCTGATTCAGCGTTGCTGTTGTCGCCGTTTGCGGCGGGGTTTTCCCCTGCCATTGGCGATAGGCCGTAGCTGACAGCCACTGACCTTCACATTCGCTACAGCGTTGAACCGTGAGATTTCCCCCCAGGGATGTTTCAAGGAGAGCAGTATTTCGACACTTTGGACAATCCACAACCAACTGGTCTTGAGTTTACATCCTCAATTCTAAAGGCTGATGTCCCTCTCATCACCTACCGAAAGAGAGGTCTTGAAAACTCGCTGCCCTCGCTCCGTTCATTCCCCAGAGGGAAGAGCCACCCCTGAGAGCGATGGGCAGCATCAATCCTCCTTGAGTAGGGATTGAGCAATGGTTAAAATTTGATCAAAATCGTAGGTTTCGACAATTTTCAATAAATCATGATGGACGGCTTCCCCCTCGGCGGGCAAAGCTTGGAGCAGACGACGAATTTCCTGTTCATTGCATTGTTCCGCCGCCTCCCGGAGGTCAGCGGGCCAATCCGGAGGCAGTTGCGATCGCCATCGGCCCAACATATCAATGGGGGATAAGGGGCGCGAATCACCATAGAGATAGTCCAGGGCGAGATGTTGACCAATGACATGGAGCAGCGTTTGACTCTGAAACGGTTTGCTTAAAAACCCATTACAACCCACGGCTAAGGCTGCTTGGCGATCGCGATCAAAGGCAAAGGCCGTCAGCGCAATAATCGGTGTCTCCCCATCTTGCTGGCGAATATGGGTTGCCACCTGTAAGCCATCAATCCCCGGCAGTTGAATATCCAAGAGAATGAGGTGAGGTTGCCAAGTTGACCAGAGGGGAATCACCGCGTTACCATCCCCACAACAGAGCACTTCAAAGCCAATGGATTCCAGCAAATAGGTTACTAAAAATTGACCATCGGGTTCATCATCAATGACCAAAATTCGGGGGCGTAGCTCTGGTTTTTTCAACCCAATGATGGTGCGGCTCGGCTGGCCATATAAAGGCAAAGGACAGGAAGCCGCTACCGTGAACGGCAAAGTTAGCGTAAAGCAAGATCCCGCGCCGGGGGTGCTGGTGACGGCAATATCTCCCCCCATTAATTGGGCAAATTGGCGGCTAATCGGCAGACCTAACCCCGTACTCTGCGGGGTTCGTTGGCCCGTGGTGGTTTGGGTAAAGGGTTCAAAAATGGCCTCAAGGGCAGTGGCGGGAATTCCATAGCCGGTGTCAGTAATTGTGAGTTTGAGATCATAAACAGGATCGGGGGCATGGGGAGGGCGATCGCCCCCAGGCACAGCAGGACAGATCGTTAATTCCACCCATCCTTGGGGCGTAAATTTCAACCCATTACCCAACAAGTTGATTAAAATCTGACGCAATTTTCGCTCATCCCCATGGAGGTGTTGGGGAACTGCCGGATCAATGCTCACCCGTAATTCAATGCCCTGCTCTTTCGCCCGTAAATGGAACAAAGATTCTAAACCTTGGATCAGTTGATAAAAATCAAAATCATGGTTATCTAACGTCACCCGCCCCGCTTCAATTTTGGAGAGTTCTAAAATATCATTAATCAGCGTCAGCAAATGTTCACCACTTTGATTGACAATCTCTAAATAGTGTTTTTGAGTGCGGCTTAAGGTGGGATCAGCATCGAGCAATTGGGTAAAGCCAAGAATGGAATTTAACGGGGTGCGCAGTTCATGGCTCATATTCGTAAGAAATTGACTTTTAGCAGCATTGGCCGCATCAGCTACTTCCTTAGCCTGTTGGAGATCTTTTACCTGTTGGCGGGTGCGATTCAGTACCTCAGCCTGGCGAATCACAGAACTTAATTGCGCACTCAGATGTAACAGCAACGTAATTTCTGACCGTTGCCAAAGGCGCGGGCCAGTATTTTGATAAACCCCCACCAAACCCCAAAGTACAGGGCCAACAAAGATCGGCACAATCACATAGGCTTTCGCCTGAACTGTAGCGAGAAATTCAGCATAACAATCGGTAAAATGGGCGGCACTGACATCATTAACACAGCGATAATCCTGACAACTTTGAAAGATTTCTCCTTGGGTTGCTTGTAAGTGGGTATCGACAATTTCTTCAGTTTTGCGAATGAAGGTCGTTAAACGACAATTTTCCCCTTGATGTAAGGGATTTTTCAGTAGGGGTTGACCACAGAGGGGTTGCCAAAGGGGGGCCACGGATTCGGCGACAATTTCCCCACTCCAATCAGGGTTAAAGCGATAGATCAGGGCGCGATCGCAGGGCAATTGTTCCCGCAAAACCTGGGTCATTGTGGCCCAAATCTGCTCAAGCTCCAAACTATGGCGCATACTCTCAAGGGTGTGATCGATCAACCGTTCCCGCTTCGCTGTCACCGTGAGGGCCCATTCTGCTTCTTTTTGGGCGGTGATATCCGTGACAAGGCCATGCCAAAGCAGGGTGCCATCGGCTTGTTGTTCCGGGCGGGCCTGGGCCTGTACCCAGCGCAGGGTATCCCCCGTTAAAACCCGCCAAACCGCCTGCCAAGGGGAGCGGGCTTGGGCAGCCGCCGCAAGGCTGGCCTGAGTTGTCGCGAGATCATCGGGGTGGGCTGTGGCAAAGAGGGCAAATCCCTGGCTCGCCATCAACACCTCCGGGGCAATTCCTAACAATTCAACACTGCCCGGACTCACATAGGGAAAGAAAATATCTCCGCTGGGAGTAAATTGTAATTGATAAAGCATGGCTGGCAAATGATAAGCCATCTCAAGCATCACTTGGGCTGCGTCTGGGGAAGACGGCGATCGTTCTTGGGGCATTGCAGCAGTATCGGTTGTCAGGAAGGGGATCAAAGGAGCTATCTCCCATATTAGTATGGGGTTACATCTCCTAGAGGGGGAAACCCCGCACTGATGGCTAATATGATGTTAGCTTATGGGAAAATATTGTCCATGACAAGCATAGCTCTAAGTGAGACAGAGCACAGGCCAGGGATTAAGCTCTGACTCGGAAATCTCTAACCGCAAGGGGGAGCAGACTTCAGTCCGCAGGATGTTGAGATTAACTCGCATTCCGCAGGTTAAAACCCATTATGCTAATGAACGGTGGGTCAGACACAATTCAATTCCCAACATCATCATTGATCCGGTTGACACACCCTACAATTGAATCGTAGGGTGTGTCAAAGCGATTAATCCATGACGCAAAAAAGTAGCGTCACGGAGTAACACACCATTTATTGAGCAACCTACGGAATGTCGGATTAATGGCATCCTAAGCTAAACGGCGTAGGGTTTGTTTCAGTAAATTGATGTCTACAGGTTTTGCTAAATAATCATCAGCCCCTAACATGGTTCCCCAGGTTTTATCCACCTCTGTTCCCTTCGTGGAGCAAATCACCACCGGAATTTTTTTCGTTGCGGGATTGCCCTTCAGTTCCCGACAAAATTCAAACCCACTTTGTCCGGGTAAAATGACATCGAGAAAAATAATATTGGGGGGGTCTGGGTTTAATTTACCCTTGGCTTCTTCCACACTAGAGGTGCTAATCACATTAAAGCCTGCTTCTTTGAGCGATCGCGTCATATATTCACGATCCGTCAGGCTATCCTCTACAACTAGGGCAATTTTCATGGGTTCAAGTTCACAATAAAAGCGGAGGTTCAGGGGTTAGAGATTCTAACACAGTTGGCATCGACAATTCCCCGAATGAATCATACCCAGTGCATCGTTAACAGTGAATCAGACTGAAAAAATTAGCTATTGCACTGGTCTGCCACACTTAATCTATCATACGCAATCAAGCTTAGGGTTCTCAAGGTCTTGAATTTTAATGAAGCAAGAGACTGCTTAACCATCAGCCCTTGCTTAATGTTAAGCAATTTGCTCAACGCTCCACCGTACTGAGGGGCAAAAAGAGTTGGGAAGGTTGATTTTGCCCCGAGCCGAGGGTCAGGGTGATCACCGCTGCTTCACTGATGGGGGTGAGGGGGGCGAGGGTATTGGCTCCACCATTGACGGGATAGGCGGGGAAATTGGCGGCGCTAATACTGAGGCGTAGGCAATGGCCGGGGGGCAATTGGATACAGGTGGCTTGGAGGGGGATGCGGATCGGCTGTGTGGTGGTGGTGTGGCGGCGGTAGCCTTGGCAGATGTTGTACACCTGGCCATCGGGATGGACATCCGCCAAGATGGCACAGAGATCATAACTGGGGGTGCTGGCGGTGCAGTGGAGTTCAACGATCGCCTCCCCAGCGATCGCCAAGGGTTCCCCTAAGGGCGGTGTGGTGTAGGTGAGGATGTCGGTACGGCTATCGAGGGGAGCGCGGGCCATGGCCCCACTGGGGTGGCTGGCGTGGCCGCCATGGCTGGGAACGGGCCGCCAGGGGTCATGGATCAGCGTATCCTGTTGATCGGCAATGCCTTCAGCGGTGAAGGGGATCAACCGGCCGCCATCGGTGCGGACGCTGGCTAGGCCATTGCTGGCCAAATACCAAGATTGATAATTGGCTTGGGGAAAATCCCCAAAGGAGCGCCATTGGTTGGTTCCCATTTCAAACAGCCACACGGGATCATCGATCATTAACCCGGTATCTTTGCCCTTCAGCCAATGGTCAAACCAGCGAATTTGCAAAGTATCCACGGGGCTGAGGGCGGCGGGGCCATAGTCGAGATCGCCCCCTGGGGATCCCCAAGGGAGATGGCCCCAAGGGCCGACGAGGAGCAGTTGGGGGGCATCGGTTTGCGATCGCATTTGCCGATAGAGGCGGAGATTGCCCCGCAAATAGGGGTCATACCAGCCGCCAATATGGAGCATGGGGAGGGCAACCTCCGTTAATTCAGGTTGGCGCTGTTGCCAATAGTCATCGGGATGGGGATGTTGAAGCCAATCGAAATAGAAGGGGGCGTATTTATGGAGACTTTCCATAAAGTGATGGGGGGGGCTGTAAAAGGGGAGATGGCGTGAGGCGGTGTAGAGGCTCTCGAAGGCGGGGCGATCGCCCTGAAGCCGGGCGGTTTCGGTGGCCAATTGCACCGCCCAACCGAGATTAGCCTGGAGGCAAAAGGCCCCATTTTCATAGATCCAATCCCGGTAGAGGTCATAGCCCACCATGGCGGGGGCGATCGCCTTCAGGGCCGGCGGCCGGTGTTGGGCCGCATACAGTTGGGTCATCCCCTGATAGGAAAACCCATACATCCCCACTGCGCCGCTACTCCCCGGCAGGGCGGCGCACCAAGCCACCGCATCCTCCCCATCGGCTTGTTCCTGGCAAAAAGGATCAAACGTCCCTTCCGAACTCCCCCGGCCCCGCACATCTTGAATGACGACGATATAACCCTGAGCCGCATACCACTGGGGAGGAGCGTAGACCACCGTTGAAGCAATGGCCCGACCGTAGGGTTGCCGCATTAATAAAACGGGATAATCCCCCTCATCTTCTGGGCGATAGATATCCGCATCGAGGCGCAGGCCATCACGGGTCTGCATGGATCGAGTTTCACAACAAATTTTCACGGTCAACGGCTTCTCCTTCCCCGGTTTTGATCCATGGCCCATCATAACCTCCTGATCCCCCCGCGCATTGACCCAGCCCACAGAGATCACCGCGCTCCTGCTGATGGCATTCAGGCTGCCCACACCGTAGGGGCGAAAAATTTTTCGCCCCTACCCCTGGTAAGATCCGCCACTCAATGCCCGATTAATAGCGGATTTCCAGCGTGACCGAGGCCCGGACGGTTTGATCTCCCCCCACGATCGCATCAGCGGCTTCAAAGGCGATCGTATTCGCCTGAATGCGGGGACTAAAATCCACACCACTATCGTTAATCTGAATCCTGGTGATCTCCTGTTCCCGCAATCCAAGGGCGGTCAAGACGATCGCCGCTTCGGCCCGAGCATTGGCCGTCGCTTGGCGCAGAGCCTCCGCCCTGGCGGTTGTCATTGCGGCATCGGTGGCGAGGAACTCCACCCCATCAATACGGGTGACACCTGTTCCCACCGCCCGATCAATCACATCGCCAGCGGATTCCGTGGCGATGCGAAAGGCGACACTATTGGAGCCGATATAACCCACCAAGCGAGGTTCCCGTTGATCATCGCGGGATTCGTAGCGGGGTTGGAGGCTGAGGCCGGTGGTTTGGAGGCGTTCCACACCTTGCGATCGCAATAATGCAATCACCTGAGCGGTTTGGCGGGCCACCTCCCGCTGCACCACCGCCGCATCTTCGCCGCGCACTTCTACAGCGAGGCGCACCCGCGTGATCGTCGTCGGGATCGTTTCGATGCCCGTGCCGGTGACGGTGAGGAGGCGCGATCGCTGTTCTTGGGCCCAGGCCGGGAGGGCGAAGGGGGCAATGAGCAGGGAGCAGGCGAGGGCGAAGGGAGCCAAGCGTTGGGGGAAAAAAGGCGTTAACATCGGCGTTTAGGGTAAGAGGAACCGCAAGGCGCGTTTGTCCTTGCCCTTCCCGTTATAGGGGATTCTCCCGCCAGTTTTAGCGCTGATACCATTTTGGCAACGAATGATTAAGCAGGCCGCAACAGCGGGAGCAGCCGGGCCAGAGGATCAAAACCCGGTTTCTTTCCCCAATTACCACCCTGCGGCTGAAACTGGGCATCATTGAGAATCACAACATTTTCCCCCGATTGGGCTAATACAAACAAGCCCTGACGGTAGGCATAATCGGCCACTTCGTCCGTGACCACCATCGCCGCCACCGCCCCCAAGGCTTGGGTATCTCGATAACGGGGCATGAATTGTTTAAATTTGGCCAACCGCTCTAAATGCTGATCGACATCTCTTTGGGTGAGTTGATCTTGAGCTTTAATTAAAACGGCTTGCGTATCATTAACCAAAAATAAGTCGATTTCTAACCATCCATCAGCCCGTTTAACCGAAACCTCATTGTGAAGTTCATAAACAGTAATTCCCCACTGTTTAAAAAGGCGTATCGCTGCTGGTCGCACTTTCCATTTTAGAAAATCCCATAAGGGATTTCCCAACTTGTCCAATGCGCGGCTTACGTCTTGGATTAATTGCTCGGTTTCTGGGGCTTGTTCAATCATCGGGAATCTGCTGAGTCAGATCGTGAAAAGTTGTAGGTGATGTAGGGGCGAAAAATCGAATTTTTTGCCCCTAAGGGGTGATTTGGCGCATATAGTCGCGCCAGAGTTGGGCGGCATCGCCGCTGCTGCCTCGGGTGGGGCTGTTGTTGTCGTTGCCGAGCCAAATGCCGGTGGTGAGGTTTGCCCCTGGGACGGAGCCGATAAACCAGAGATCAACAAGGCGATCCGTTGTGCCGGTTTTGCCCCCTTCCCCTAAGCCCAAGGCCGCTCGGCTCCCCGTTCCGCCCTGCACGACGGCCCGGAACATCCGCTGGAGGGTTTGGGCGACCTCAGGACTGACGGCTTGGCGCTGGGCGCTGCGGTCTTGGCTGGCATCGTAGATGACGCGGCAGGTTTGGAGATCCTCAGGATCGAGACAGTCGCCACTATCTAGCACCCGTTTAATCGTGTGGGGGCGATGCCATTGGCCATCATTGGCGATCGCCCCATAGGCTCCGGTCATTTCCAACACATTGGTTTCACTCTCCCCCAACACTAAACCGGGGGAAGGCCGCAGGGGCGATCGCACCCCCAAATTTCGCGCCATGGCGATCATGTTCTCCATCCCCGCATCCTGAGCCACCCGGATCGCTACGGCATTCTCCGATTGCGCCATGCCCCGATCCATATTGATCGCCCCACTGCTGCGCTCACAACCCCGATAGCGTTGCCCCTCCCAAGTGACGGGACTGCAATCGTAGGTTTTGCTGGCGGGGATGCCTTGGGCGAGGGCGGCGGCGTAGGCGAAGAGCTTAAACGTGGAACCCGGTTGCCGTTGGGCAGAGGTGGCGCGGTTAAATTGGCTTTGCTTGTAATCCACACCCCCCACCAGGGCCACCACTTCCCCCGTGCGATAATCGAGGGTGACAATCGCCCCCTGCTCAAACCCCAAACCCCGCTCTACCAAAGCCTTAAGCGCTTTTTCCGCTGCCGCCTGTTTCTCCACATCGAGGCCCGTTTCAACAATAAAATTGCCTTCTCGGGCCAGGCTCTCCCCCAGGCGTTGATGGAGTTCGGTGAAAATGTGGCTGTAGAAATAGGGGGCGATCGTGCTGCTGAGGATTTCTGTGGCGGTGGGGCTGATTTCAATGCGCGATCGCCGGGCCTGATTGGCTTCTGCCTGGGAAATCATCCCCAATTGAGCCATGCGCTCAATGACGCGATCGCGCAACTGCACCGCTGTATCATAGTCCTGCACAGGGTTATAACTATTGGGGGCTGGCAGGATTGCCACCAAGGTTGCTGCTTCAACTAAGCTGACATCGGCGGCGGATTTATCAAAATAAAACTGGGCGGCATCCTCAAAGCCATAGCTCCCCACGCCTAAATAGACGCGGTTGAGGTAGTTGCGCAGTAATTCATCTTTGCTGTAGAACGTTTCCAGTTTTAAGGCCACAATGGCCTCGCGAATTTTCCGCCCTGCCGTATTGGAGCGGCCCACATAATCGGGGTAAAGGCTGCGGGCTAATTGTTGGGTGACGGTGCTGGCCCCTTGGGCAATGCCCCGCCGTTGGAAGTTCACCACCACCGCCCGCAAAATCCCCAAAGGATCAACCCCCAAATGCCAATGAAAACGGCTATCTTCGGAGGCGATCACTGCTTGGGGGAGGTAGGGGGAGAAGTCTCGCAGGCGTTTTAATTCTTGGTGCGATCGCGTGGGTAGTTGTCGCAGGGGGGTTTCCCCATCGCGGGCATAGACCATCACGGGCCCCTCTACGCCGGAGGGGAGGGGATAAATGGGGATTTTCAGCCATTCAATGCCAATGGCGATGACGACCAAGCCGACGATCCCCCCCATACCACCGAGGCCATATTGTAAGCCCCGCACCCATTTCGGCGGCGGGTTATGGTAGCGCAACTGTACCCCTTCGGCGAGTTCCGGCGGCCCCAATGTCAACACATCCCCATGGCGGAGCATCAGGGTTTTGAGGCGACGACGACCCAAATAAATGCCGTTGGTGGATTTTTCATCTTTGATGATGAATTGGCGGGGTTGGGCGGGGTCGCGGCTGAGGGAGAGGTGAACTTGGCTGACGACGGGGTTCCGGACGACGATATCCGTTTGGCTGGAACTGCGCCCTAGGAGGTAGCGATCGCCGACGAGGGGATGGGTTTGGGCTTGGTCAGTGTCGGCGGTTTGTACCCAAAGTTCTGGCACACGCGCCCCCGGTTTGAGGGCCGGGGGGGCATTGAACCGTTGGACAAATTGGGTGACAAATTGGGTGATCGGGTTGGCAGGCATAGCGGATTCAATTCCCTAGGATCAGGGTTTTTCTATTCCTATTATGCCAGTCCGGTTTGCAGAAGGAGTGAGGAGGGAGGAGTGAGACGGGGGCAGAAAATCTGAATTTCCCTTTATTTCCCTCTCCCCTCTTTTCTGCTCCGCGTTAGATTGAGGGGTTTGGGTTGCTGTTTTGCTCTTGGTAAAATTTGACTTTATTCGTCAAGTCAATTTGACGATACAAATCCACCAGTTCATCATAAATCACTTTTGTTCCCCCCAATTCCTCAAGATGGGTTTCTAGGACAGCAATGGCATCATTGAATAGGAAATGTTGTTCATAGATTGCGGCAATGGCTAAGGCTTCTTCTTGGGGCGTTAAATCGCGGCTGAGGGTGGCTATGGCTCCTTGAATGTCCTGCTCTTGTTCTGTGTTTAACCAGATGAAGGATGCCCGATCTTGATGCTCTCCATCATGGGTACTGACGATGACGGAATATTCTTCTCCCCGTACTAAGTTTTCACCGTTATAGGTCACAAAGGGATCAGTGGTTTCGGTCTGCCACTGAAGATTTGGCCCTTGAATTTTGACAAGATAGCGGGTTGCTCCTTCGACTTGATACCACCGAATCAGGGGGCGATCGCTCAAAATATAGCTATTACGCGGGCTAATAATATGGGGCGTATTGGGATCTAAATCACCACGGGGACAATCCCCATTTTCATCACATTCTGGGGGTCTTGTCTCTGGAGATTGGGCAAATACTGGAAACGAATTTGTCCAGGAAACACCCTGAAACAGCAAGAGGGAAGCCCCCAAAAAGCCCCCGAACATCTTTACCCCTGAATAATGCAGTGAAACCATAACTACTCCTGTAATTGATCAAGATAATCTTCTGCAAATTTAGACCACTCTAATTCTTCAATGCGGTCTTTATAGGTATGAGCGACACAAACTTGAAAATGTTCCCCAATTTCTGACTTTAAATTTTCTGGATTTTCTTTCAACTTAACTCGCCCTAATAAACAATGGGCTGCTCCCATTTGAGGACGATATACTAGAGACTTTTCAAGTGCAATTCGTGCTTTTTGGAAATGCTCCTGTTCATAATAAATCCAACCATAGTTCTTATAAATTGAATACTTCACAGTATTTGATAGATTCTTGATTTGCTGACAGCCATGTAGTAAAGATTCAGCTTCTGATAGTTGATCTGCATGAATGAGCCGAACAGCTTTCCCAGTACAAGCCGCAGCATCGCCTAACGCTACAGCAATATCAAGGTGATGATCTCGCTTAGGATAATCTTTGATTTTTTCATAGAATCGGGATAAATTATTGTGGACTGAGCCATTACGATTATTTAACCTCAGTGCAATATCTAAATTCTGCTTGGCACAAATCAAATCGCTCTGATTGATACAATTCGACGCTTGTTTGTTAAAGTAGGCGGCAAGATTGGGTTTAATCATCGAAAAACTCAAAACCAAAGCCCCTAGCATGACGCTAACGATCCTGACGGGAAAACGTTTGATCTCAGCTTTGATCGGTGAAGGCTTGGGGGGAGCGTGGAGATCGGCCCAGGTGAGATCGGCGGCTTCCGGTTGTTGACAGAGTACCGGCAACCAACTAGCACAAGGGTAATCCTGCTCTAAATGGTGGAGCCGCTCCTGGGCTTCCCGTACCGCTAAAGTTAAGGGTTTTGGGTCTGTGGGATCAGCAAAAGCCGTCAGGAAATAATCGAGGAAATATTGCGCCGCTGCATCGGGAATCCGCTCCCGCATCACAATAATCGCCGGTAAATTGAGATCCGCTAAATCTTGGGCCAACTTCAACCCATCACAGGAATTAAAAATGGCTAACTTTAAACCCTTTTCAATCGCTTTACTCAAGGCAAATTTAAGATCGGCAATGGTTACACTCTCAAATTCATTGAGAAAAAATTCCCCCTGCGGCCCCGTGCTAGAACTGTGGCCCGCAAAAAACAAAATATTCGGGCTTTGCTCCCAAAGTTTTTCCCCCAAAACCTTGCGAGATATTGCAACCAGTGGCGGTAAAATTTCCGCATCCGGCGGTAACTTATCCTGCAATAACCACAGATCCGCCTGAATATTAATCCCCGTACTATCCCCCAACACCGCCAACACCCTCACGCGAGATTGAGAAGAAGCATAGGGTAGGGAATGCGATCGCCTCGGTAAACTCAAACTCACCCCCCCATAGGGATAGCGCTGAAAAAGATTACAGAGATGCCAAGGCAACCATTGCAAAACCGGGTTTTGGGTATGGATCACAAACCGCACCCGATCTGTCCTATTGAGATGATCGAGCAACTCCTCCCGAATCGGTTGAAACTCTGGGGAATGATCCAACCAATCATTTAACCCTTGGGTGAAATCCACCGCTGCATCCCGAATCGAAATGTGCGTCACTTCATCAAGGGCTTCTAAACCTCGAAAACCGCGATAGGCCAAATGGCATTGTTGCCGATAACTGTCCCGTAAACTTTCATAAATGTGTAACAAGACCGGATCGGGGGGCAATGCACCATCGATTTCCGTGAGCGTTTCGCTGGCGGTATAAATCCGTAAATGCAGAGCAAACCCTACTGCTAAATTGCCCCCTTGCCCAAACCGTAAAACCACCTGCTTCATTGTCATCTTTACCCCCTAAACTTGGAAGGTTTCCCGGACTTGATGATCGCCAAAAACGACAACAACCGTAAAGCGATCGCCCCCATTGGCCCGCAATGCTAATTGTAAGGCCTGATCCTGACCCCGCGATCGCACTTCCTGAAATATCACCCCCTCCCCATCTTCAATGATTAACTGAATATCTGGGGGTAACGTGGCGCGATCGCCAATGGGGTTTAAGCGCATTTGAATATTGGTTTTCTCCCCCTCCGGCAACAGCGTCAACACCAACACCACCGGGGATTCCCCCACCTGCAAGCCCAAATCCAACACCTTGCCCCGACGAATCCCCGCCGCCGGATGGCTGGGGTCAATTTTCCCCAAACTCACCGCCGCCTGCCGTCGCAAATCCGCATCGGTTGTACTAGCTTGAAACGCCACCAGAGCGGCGATCGCCTCCCCATCCCCCTGGCCAATTTGCCCCAACAGATAAATGGCTGATAATTGCGTCTCCTTATCCACCGCCGAGCGTAACACCTCCACCACCCCCGGCACCGCATCGGGAAACCAAGACCCCGTTTGCAGACGATAATCTCCCCCAAAGCGATAGGCCAGGGACATTTCCGAACTGTGGAAATTCTGGGCAATCTCCTCTAAACTTTGCCAACCTTGGTTAATCGCCTGCTCAATTTCCCCCTGCCGTTGCTTCAGCCAACGACCCAAGGACAAAATTCGCGGCCCGAAACTGGCTTGCTCCATTCGTTCCCGGTAGAGTTGCGATCGCCAAGCCGCCACCGAAAACAAGCTCCCCCACTGCTCAAAGGGCAACCCTAAACGCGGCTCCGTAACCGGGACACAATCCTGTAATAATTGCGCCTGCACCGCAGGCAAAAACTGCGGCACCGCCGAAACCCGGCTCCAACGGCGGCCAAACAGCCGCTGACCCAGGAACAGTAAATACAAATCGGGAATGAAAGCTTGGCGATCTAAGCAATAACACCGCTCTTCATTACGATGACCCTCCCGCACCATCCCATGGGTGGCATAGCCCACCACCGCCAACCAACTCTCCGCCGGATCCGGCTCTAAATGCAACTCCACCGCCAAATAGTAATCCGCCACAAAGGCCGGTAAATCCACCCATTCCTGGGGAATCAACCAAGTATCGAGATCCTCCGTTTCCGTCGCAAACAGCGCTAAACGCACCTCCCCCCACTGCAACGCGGCCCCCCCCACGCCTTCCCAGAAAGCAGGCTGCTCTGAAGGCGGCAACCAAGGCGTAATTGCTTCCGGGCGATGGGTCTGCAACCACGACATTAACGTTTCTAAGGCGATCTGGTGGTGGTAGGCTTGCCAGGCTGCCAATGGCGTGGACTGGCGCTCCATCAGGGTTTCCGCCGAGGCGATCGCACCCGGGGCAATATCCAAAATCAAAGGCTGGGGCTGGGCAGGCATGGGGGATTGCATTGACAACATCTGGATTGATCTCCTTAATATCACATTTGTTTTGATCACACCGAGGGAAAAAGGGCTGAACTTAGGCGCGTAATTCTACTTCCCAAGCTTGAAAAACCTGCCCCATTTTTTTGATCATCGCTGGCGTTAAAGCTTCCAACTCAAAAATAATTTTCAGTTGGGACTGAAACCAAGCTTGTAACTGGTTGATCAACCACAGATCCAGAGTAGATACAACCATCGGATCAAAGTTTTGTTTCAGTACAAACTCATAAATCCAGTCCTGATAGTATTGTCTTAGGAGCGGATCTAAACTTTTATGCTGTTTTTGAGCCATATTTTGAAAATTGGCATTTTTTTCCGGCGGCTGTTCCCCCCAGCTTTCCCCAAATTGGTCTTGAATTTCCTGAGCAAACAGCGTTAAACAGGCTAAAAATAGTTCAATTTTAAAGGTTTGCAGTTTGCGGGAGAGGCTAGTTTGGAACAGGGGCTGATGATTGTACTGGAGAATTTGCACGGTTCCCGATTGACCAATATTTAAACCATAACCGATCAACATCATGTCCCAGAGGGTGAGGGTGGTGGGTGGGATGGGGACTTTGGGCTGGGCGTTGCGATCCTGCGCCAACTGCTGTAGCCGTTGCTCCACCATTTGATACACTTGGTTTTGCTGCACCTTTTGTTGTCGGTGGGCCTCCTCCCGCTCAAACTCTTGTTCTAGCTCAGGGCGCGATCGCTCTCGTTGGTTTTCCGTATTCGGCTCTTCGAGGGAATAAATCATTGGGGGCGTTTGCCAATGGCTGGGCCCCAGTTTGCGATGGAAGACATCGCGGCTGCGGTGGTATAAAAGTTGATTCACATATTTGCGATAGCTGCACCGGGGATCAAAGTGTTTAAAACTTTTCCTCGCCTTCGCCAGATCCGTCAATGGCTCACAGACAACATCGAAAATTTCCGACCAACTAAACAGATGGCGGGGCAGTTTACGACTCATAAACCACTTGCGGCTAAGGTAATAACAATCTTCTTGGTAAAAGCACCAAAGGTGATGGAGGGCAAGCTGTTGCTCGGTTCCATTCAGGGATTCACCCGTCACGCCATCCACAAAATAAGTCACCCATTCCACCACATCCCAATCCGGCTGGGTGGCCCTCAGGGTGCGGTAATGCTCAACCCAGCGTTTTTCCGACTGCCAACGGCTGATATAGTCATATCGCCCGGCGGTTGTGCTGTTGGGGCTAAACTCCAGGAAACTCGAAAACTGCTGCTCTGGGTGCTTCCCCCGTTTGGGGGGCGACCAAGGCAATTCATAATCACGGTTCATCACCCGTTCAACTCCTCTGCTTGCATCATCTCTGTTCTGATGACCCCAGATCGGGCCTATCTCCTTATCTAGGGAGGATCCAATATTTTTATGCAGATAAAACCGGAGGATGGGGAAAATCACCGTTCCGCCAGCCGCGCTCTGCCTCGGCATTAGCCCCCGACTCAAGGAGTAGCCAGCGAGGGGAACTTCAGGCCTATGCTACCCTAGATCTTTAGGTATTTCCCCCGGTTTTTCCCTTGAGATTCCCCCGATGCCGAGCCGCGCTAGCGTCCCTATTGCCCCGATCTTCCATGATCCCGATCGCCTCGCCCAGCGCTTAAAGGAAATTCCCCCAGAGCCGGGGGTGTATTTAATGCGCGATCGCACCGATGGGATTTTGTATATTGGCAAGTCGAAAAAATTGCGATCGCGGGTGCGTTCCTATTTTCGTGATGGGCAGCGGTTGAGCGATCGCATTGCGATGATGGTGCGCCAAGTGGTGGAGATTGAATTTATTGTCACTGATAGCGAGGCGGAGGCCTTAGCCTTAGAAGCTAACCTGATTAAAACCCATCAACCCTACTTTAACGTCCTCCTCAAAGATGATAAAAAATACCCCTATGTTTGCATTACCTGGTCTGAAGCCTATCCCCGCATTTTCCTCACCCGTAAACGCCGCGCCACCCAAGCCGCTGACCGCTATTATGGCCCCTATGTGGACGTGCGATCGCTCCGGGAAACCTTAAGGTTAATTCAGGAGATTTTTCCCCTCCGCCAACGCCGTCGCCCCCTCTTTAAAGACCGCCCCTGTTTAAATTATGATATTGGCCGTTGTCCAGGGGTTTGCCAATCCTTAATTACCCCAGAAGATTATCATGCCATTGTGCAAAAAGTGGCAATGATTTTTCAGGGTAGGAGTGGGGAATTAATTGATCAATTGACCCAACAAATGAACACAGCGGCGGCGGATTTAGCCTTTGAGCAGGCGGCGCGGTTGCGGGATCAAATCCGGGCTTTGCAATCCCTCCATGGGGAGCAAAAAATGAGCCTCCCTGATGATACGGTGTCACGGGATGCGATCGCCCTCGCCGCCCAAGGGGAAGATTACGCTGTGCAATTGTTCCAAATGCGGGCGGGAAAATTGGTAGGGCGATTAGGATTTTTTGCCCAAGGGGATGCACCGGGGGCGGTGTTACAGCGGGTATTAGAGGAGCATTATCGGGGCGTGGATGGGGTGGAAATTCCTCAGGAAATTCTGGTGCAGTATGAGTTACCTCAGGGGGAAATGTTGACGGATTGGCTCACGGGCCGACGGGGGCGCAAAGTCCAAATTTTCACCCCCCAACGGCAACAAAAGGCGGAATTAATCGAGTTGGTGGAGCGCAATGCCCAGTATGAGTTAGAGCGGGCCCAACGGTTGAGCGATCGCAACCATACCGCCCTTGAAGATTTAGCCCTGTTGTTGGATTTGCCGGAGCCGCCCCAACGCATCGAAGGTTATGATATTTCCCACATTCAGGGGTCGAATGCCGTCGCTTCTCAAGTGGTGTTTATTGCTGGAATGCCTGCTAAACAGCATTATCGCCATTACAAAATCCAAAACCCAGCGGTACACAATGGCCGCTCCGATGATTTTGCCAGTTTAGCGGAAGTGATGGGCCGGCGATTTCGTCGTTATGGCGATCGCACCTTACCCCGACAGGGAGACCCGGATTTTCCCGATTTGGTCTTAATTGATGGGGGCAAAGGACAATTATCGGCAGTGGTGAAGGTGTTGCAACAGTTGGATTTGTTGGAAGATTTACGGGTGATCAGTTTAGCGAAACGACGGGAGGAGGTGTTTTTGCCCGGTGCAACAGAACCCCTAGCCACAGAACCGGAGCAGCCAGGGGTCCAATTATTGCGGCGGGTGCGGGATGAATCCCATCGATTTGCCCTCGGTTTCCACCGTCAACAACGGTTAAAAGCCAGCAGGCGATCGCAACTAGATCAAATTCCCGGTTTAGGCTTTCACCGCCAAAAGTTATTGTTAGCCCATTTCCGTTCCGTAGACTATATCCGCGCCGCCTCTGTGGCCCAACTTGAAGCTGTCCCCGGCATTGGCCCCCATATTGCCCAAACCATTTATGACTATTTCCATCCGCCTACAGCATAATATAGGGGCGCAAATTTTTTGTGCCGTAGGCTTACGCCAACGCCCCTACAGCGATTAACGGGACAACTAAATTCCCTATAATATCAACAGCAGTCCGGCTGAAACCGATGGGGCGATCGAACGCTTTCATCCATCCCTCAGCAATCCCATTCCCCTGAATCAGGAGATTATTAATGTCTATTGCCACCGAACTCAAAACCGAACCTAAAATCTGGACAGATGAAGCATTCATGGCTCTCCCCCAAGATGGCCATCGCTATGAAATTATCAACGGAGAACTAATTGAGATGGGAAATTCAGGCGCATTACACGGCTATGTTTGTAGCAATTTGATGATTTTTCTAGGTAGCTACATTCATACTCATAAGCTTGGTGCTATGTTTGACTCCAGCACCGCTTTTAAAATGAAAAATGGTAATAAACGCTCTCCCGATATTTCCTTCTTTGCCAAGGAAAGGCTTCAGGGTCTAACGGAGTTGCCTACAGGATTTCTAGAGGGTGCGCCGGATTTGGCGGTTGAGATTCTTTCGCCGGGTAATACCGTGGAAGAGATGCACAACAAACTCGTGGAATACTTTGAAAACGGCACTCGTTTGGCTTGGATAATTCACCCCATGGAAACCTATGTTTTAGTTTACCATTCTGCCCAAGAACCGGATCGTTTGGTAAAATCTGCCGATGTCCTTGAGGGAGAAGCAGTGATTCCTGGTTTTACTTTACCGATGGCGGAGCTTTTCCAAAAACTTTCCTTTTAATCCCGATTCGTTAGGTTAACAATCATTAAATATTGTGGGATAAATATTTTGAGATGGCTTAGTGAATGGTTCGTAGGATAAACTCTAGGTTAGAAAACTGAAAAAATATAGCCATTTTTGAAGCTATGGGTCACAGAGACCTCTCTCAATGCCTCTAAGCCTCTTTGGGAATATGCTTTCAGCGTAAAAAAAGGAAAAGCAGAGTTTTGATGCGTCGTAAAAATGCTGTATTTTAGCAATTTTGGAATTAAGCAATGTACACACAAGTTTTATCATTTTGGTTTGAAGAAATTGAGAAAAGTCTTTGGTTTCAGTCGGACAAAGATTTTGACGATTTGATTGAACATCGCTTTTTAGATCTGATGCAACAAGCCGCTGTCGGGGAATTATATCCATGGCGGACAACGGCAGAAGGTCGCCTCGCAGAAATTATCATCCTGGATCAGTTTTCCCGCAATGTTTACCGCAACACCCCCCAGGCATTTGCGCAAGACCCCATCGCCCTCGTCCTTGCTCAAGAAGCAGTGGCATCGGGGGTGTTGAACGTGCTGAATCCTACGCAGCGCGTTTTTCTATTATTGCCCTATATGCACAGTGAATCAAAGCAGATTCATGTTGTGGCGGAGACGCTTTATCAGGAATTTACACCAACGGAAAACTATGAGTTTGAGTTACGACATAAAGCGATCATTGATCGTTTTGGTCGGTATCCCCACCGCAATCAAGTTTTGGGGCGTAGTTCTACGCAGGAGGAAATAGAGTTCTTGAAGGAGCCGGGGTCAAGTTTTTAAGAAATATCTCCCCATGAATTTTGGGTGATATTTTGGAGGCGATCGCCTCCATAAAAATCATACTTCAAATGTAGTTAATACAGAGTTATGCTAAGTTCAAAAAACATCATCCTTGTCCATGGTGCAGGACTATGTGGTCTAGAAATGCTTGTTTTGAAAAAACGGCTATTAAATAAAGGGTTTAATGTATTTTTATTTAGATATTCTTATTATTTCGATGGGCTTGATAGTAATGCCCATAAACTTAAAAAGTTTATAGAAATGAACAATATTCAAAATGGCAATTTTGTGTGTCATAGTTTGGGGGGCATTGTCGCATTAAAATTTTTAGTCAATAATCCTTCATACCAATTTAGTTCAATTGTCAACCTAGCCACTCCACACAATGGCAGCAAAATTGTTAGAGGTATTCTCAAGCTTCCCTTTGGCTTTTTAATTGTCGGCAAAACATTGTCAGAGTTTCATCAAGATTTATTTGAGTTTGATCATATTAAAAATTTAGCCGTTATAGCGGGTACAGTCAATTTTATATTGGGATATTTATTTGCATTACCATCACCCAATGATACGGTTTTATCCAGAAGGGATGTTAAACCAGATCACAGCAATCATTACAGAGCAGTCACTGCGACTCATGCAAGTATTCTTTTTTCTAAAAAAGCATTTAATTTAATACTTGAATTCATTGACAATAAATCATTTATAGTTAAATCGTGAGTTTAGGGGGAGGGCGATCGCCTCTCTCTCATTAAGGCTTGAAACGTAATAACCTGCTCCCTTGTTACCGTTGGAAATCCATCTAAAAAATTGTCGATGGATTCTCCCCCCCTGAGATAGTCCAGAAGTGTCTCAATGGGAACCCGAGTTTCTGTAAAAACTGGTGTGCCGCCCATGATTTCAGGAGATACGCTGATCACCGAAGAGTTTTTAAGCATCGTTTCTACCCGCCAAACTTTACAGCCATTAGCTTATCAATTTTTGTAGGCTAGCGTTCTCGCGCACAAGCTGAAATCGGCCAAACCCCATTACCGATAACGCCGCCAGAGGGGGGCGATGATGTGCGAGGTTAGACTGCTGCCGATACTGATCAACAGGGCGAATATCGCCCAAAAACCATAACTGAGCATCACATCCTTGAGATCCACCATCACCCCCCAATCCTGGGCGGTCAGTCCCCAATATTTCGCCATCAACCCCATGCCACCAAGGACGATCGCCCCACTCATTCCCAACCCTAACCCCACATCTTCCCTTCGTCCCAATCCCACGAATACCAATAGAATTAATCCCAAACATAGGGGTAAACGGATATCGACCCCGTAGGGCATTCCCACCCAAAACAGCCAGGCTACCCCATAACTTAAGGCTCCGGCTAAACCTGTGGCGAGGGGCGATCGCCACCCTAACCCCCCCCAAGCTATGCCGTAGCCTGTCCCCAATCCCGCCAACACCACCACCCAAAACCGCTCATCCACCGTCACCATTACTCCCGGTAATTGCGCGTGGAGCCAAGCGGTTAAGGCCGCCGCCCCCCGCGCCCCGATGTTTTCCACTTTGCCCCCGCTATAGCCGAGCAGACAACCGGCGATCGCCCCCCCACTGGCCCCCACCCCCTGCTCCACAGTCTGACGGCTGGCCCGATAAAGCGGCACAATCCCTCGCCGCCAGAGGGTGCGAGTTTTTCGCTGCATCTGGCGGCGCAGGCGTTGCCCCTGCTCCCGCAGTTGGATTTGCCAGCGGGGTGGCCCCAATTGTTGGAGGCGGCGGGCGATGATCGCCATCGAGGGGGGGCGATCGCCTACATTCGGGCTAATCATCTCGGCCAACAATGCCCGCAACGGGGGCGAGATTAAACCCGGTTGCACCCAATCCAGGCCCCGCGCCGTTTCCGGCCAATGCTCCGGCGGTTCCCCCGTGAGGAGATGGACAAGGGTACGCCCCAAGGCATAAATATCCGCCGTCGGCTCCACCCGACCCCCCACCACCTGCTCCGGCGGACTATAGCCCGCCGAAAACAATCGCGTTGAATCCCTCGCTTCCCCCACCTGTTTCGCGCCGCCAAAATCAATTAACACCAATTGCCCGGTTTCCGCCCGGAGCATCAGGTTCGAGGGTTTAATATCCCGGTGGATGATGTGGCGACGGTGGAGGCGGCGGAGAATTTGCACCGCCTGCCGCATCCAGTCTTGAACGAGGGCCTCCGGGCAACCCTGGGGATACTGCTCTAAAAGCACCGTTTCCATCGTCGGGCCGGTGATTTTTTCCATCACCAAACCGTAAAGAGTTTGGCTGGGGGTCGGGATTTCAAAAAAACTGTCATGATCAACATGGGGAATGCCCGGATGGTTGAGGCTGCGAAGCACGATCGCCTCCTGGGCGAACAATTCCAGTGCCTTTTCCGATGGCTCCGTTAACACCTTCAGCACCTGCTCCTCCTGCCGTTGTTGATCCCAAACGCTGTAGATCGTCGCAAACCCCCCCGCCCCTAACCGTTGGCGGGGGAGATAGCGATCGCGCAGCAGCAACGCCGTCCCGCACCGCTGGCAAAACCGATGGTGAGCCGGTTGGGGAAAGGGGGCGGGACAATGGGGATTAATGCAGTGATGGGGGGCGTTCAAGGGTTGCACCTCAGACCGGCGATGAAGCGGCTAATTGATCCAGCGCTTCCCCCTCCACCCGACAGATTCGCCAATCCGGTAAAACCGTCGCCCCCATCCGCTCATAGAAGGCGATCGCCCCCGCATTCCAATCCAACACCGCCCATTCCAAACGCCCACAACCCCGCGTCTGAGCCAATGCCCCTAGATGGGTGAGCAACGCCCGGCCAATGCCCCGCCCGCGATAATCCGGCAACACAAACAAATCCTCTAAATGCAGCCCTGGCCGGGTTAAAAACGTTGAATAGGTGGGAAAAAACAGCGCAAACCCCACCGCCTCCCCCGCCCATGTGGCCAAAACCACCTCCGCTAAAGGCCGGGGGCCAAATAAATCCAGAGCCAATTGTGCCGCCGTGCCTGTCACCGCCTCCGGCAACTTTTCAAAAATCGCTAACTGTTGAGTGAAGTGAAAAATCGTCGGTACATCAGCGGGAGTAGCAGCGCGAATTTCTAGCATTGTTAATAACCATCCAAGGTATGAAAGCCGAAACCCCCACAGGGGCCATAGTGGCCAGTGTCTTCTAAGGTTAAGATATATCTCAATCAGTCGCAGGAGAAGGAAACCACGTTGGCTCGTCGTTACTTATTTACTTCAGAATCCGTCACCGAAGGGCATCCCGACAAGATCTGTGATCAAATCTCTGACACAATTCTTGATGCCCTGCTCACCCAAGATGAACGCAGTCGCGTTGCCGCTGAAGTGGTGGTGAATACCGGGTTAGTCCTGATTACCGGGGAAATTTCTTCCCAGGCGAACGTTAATTATATTGACCTCGCTCGCAAAAAAATTGCCGAAATCGGCTATACCGATGCTAACAATGGCTTTTCTGCGGATAGCTGTTCGGTCTTGATCGCCTTAGATGAGCAATCCCCCGATATTGCCCAAGGTGTAACCAGCGCCCAAGAGCAGCGAGAAGCCCTCAGTGAGGATCAACTCGATGCGATCGGTGCGGGGGATCAAGGGTTAATGTTTGGCTATGCCTGCAATGAAACCCCGGAATTAATGCCCCTGCCCATCAGCCTCGCCCACCGCATTTCCCGCCAGTTAACCGCTGTGCGCAAAAGTGGTGAACTGTCCTACCTGGGCCCCGATGGCAAAACCCAAGTGAGCGTTCTCTATGAAGACGGTCAACCCGTGGGCATTGATACGATCCTGATCTCCACGCAGCACAGCGAAACCATTGGTGATCTCACTGATAACGATGCAATCCAAGCCAAAATCAAGGCGGATCTGATCGAGCGGGTGATTGAGCCGGTGTTTGCTGATATTGCCATTAAACCGACGGAGGCGACCCGTTACCTCGTCAATCCCACGGGCAAGTTTGTCATTGGCGGCCCCCAAGGGGATTCCGGCTTAACGGGGCGGAAAATTATTGTCGATACCTACGGCGGCTATTCTCGCCATGGCGGCGGGGCGTTTTCCGGTAAGGATCCCACAAAGGTAGACCGTTCGGCGGCCTATGCCTGTCGCTATGTGGCCAAGAATATTGTCGCGGCGGGTTTGGCGGCGAAATGTGAGGTGCAGGTGAGCTATGCCATTGGTGTAGCGCGGCCGGTGAGTATTTTGGTGGATACCTTTGGGACGGGCCAGGTGGATGAGGATATCCTTCTGGATCTGGTGAAACGCCATTTTGAACTGCGGCCGGCGGGGATTATCCAAGCCTTTAACCTGCGCAAGCTCCCGGCGGAAAGGGGCGGTCGGTTTTATCAGGATGTGGCGGCCTATGGTCACATGGGCCGGACGGATTTGGATCTGCCCTGGGAAAAAACCGATAAGGCGGCGGTGTTGAAAGCGGAAGCCCTCGCGGTAACGGCTTAATACCCTCATTCCCTCGTAGGGGCGAAAAATCTTTCGCCCCTACACCTATAAGGGATTGAGGGGAATCTCAAAACTCCACCGTGGGAAATCGGGGCTGATGATAGAAGTGATTCATATCATCGAATTTGTGCAGTTCGGCGCGGTGACTGCGGAGAATTTCCGGTTCGGCCCCTAGCCAGCGATCATTGAGATTCATGATGATGTCTAGGAATCGGTCGTAATGAGTAGGGGTGAGGGTGTGGGCGAAATAGCCGAGGGGAATGTGGGCGGTAAAGGGGTATTGCTGTTCAATGCCCAGGGCGATCAGGCCGGAGTTTTGATAGACCGCTCGCCGCAGTTGGAGCATTTTGTGGTAGGACAGTTCATCAATGGGGACGAGGACGATCGCCACCGCCCTGGGACGCACCAACAACCCGACAATTTGTAATTCAATGGGGCCCCGTTCGGGGATTGAGGCTTGGTATTTGGTAAAACTTTGGGCAAGGCGATCGCACAGTTGTCCCTCATAATCCGGCGTATGGGCCAGGGCCTCGTGATAGTTGGAATCCCAAATCAGATCCGCAACGGTGAGGTGAAAACTTTCCGACGGAACCGGCAGGATCAACCCCGGCTCCATCTCTTCCACCGCTGACATCATCAGGGCCTGGGTCGCCACTAAATGTCGATAAAAGCTTTGATTACGGCCATCCGCTTCACCGGGGGTGTTGATCGTATAACCCGGAAACGGCACGGCAATGCCCCCATGAAATTTGGGGGATTCTTGAATATTTTGAATCTGGCTACGATAGGCATCGGGAAGTGTCAGCTTCGTGACGCGATTGAGATAAGCCTGATAGGTTTCGTCCACGTTGGTTTATCTTGAAGTTCTTGCTTGATCCGATTCTAGCCTGTGCTATGCCTATCTATTTATTTTGGGGTGAAGATGACTTTGCCATGGAGCGGGCGATCGCCCAACTCCAAGGCGAAGTCGTCGATCCCAATTGGAGCGCATTCAACAGCGAAACCATCCCCGGAGATCAGGCTGATGCGGTGATTGAAGGGTTAAATCAGGCCATGACTCCCCCCTTTGGCATGGGGGGGCGGTTCGTTTGGCTCGCCAATACCACCGTTTGCCAGCAATGTTCCGAAAGCCTGCTCAAGGAACTCCAACGCACCCTCCCCCAAATCCCCCCCCAATCGACGCTCCTGCTCACCAGCCCCAAAAAACCCGACGGCCGCGCCAAATCCACCAAACTCCTCCAAAAGCACGCTCAAATCCGTGAGTTTGCCCTGATCCCGCCCTGGAAAACCGATGAATTGATTGCCAATGTCCGCCGCGCCGCCCAAGGGTTAACGCTCAACCTCACCCCCGCCGCCGTCGAACTCCTCGCCACCTCCGTGGGCAATCAAACCCGGCAACTTTACAGCGAACTGGCAAAGCTACAACTGTTTTGCAATGATCCAAGCCAAGCCATTGATGCCGATGTGGTGGCCCAACTCACCATCGCCAACACCCAAAACAGCCTCCAACTGGCGGCAGCAATCCGCGATGGCAAAACCAGTGAAGCCGTGGGTTTAGTGGCGGAATTGTTGCGCCTCAATGAACCGGCCCTGCGGATTGTGGCCACGTTGATCGGACAATTTCGCACCTGGACGTTAATTAAAGTGATGGTGGACAGTGGGGAAAGGGATGATAGTGCGATCGCCAAGGTGGCGGAATTGGGCAACCCCAAACGCCTCTATTTTTTGCGCAAAGAAATCGCTGGCATTACCACAGGGCAGCTATTGCAAGCTTTACCCATTCTCCTAGAATTGGAGTTAGGGCTAAAGCGGGGGGCTGACCCCTTGGAATGGTTGCAAATGAAGGTGGTGGAGTTGTGTGGGATTTGTCGGGGGGGGAGTGGGAAGTAGGGAGTGGGGAGTTTGGAAAAAGGCTGTATACTGAGAAACGGTTTAAACCGTGGCCTTTCCTGTCTTTGGGGCATTCCGGGCTAGTTTTGATCCTACTCTGGGCGATCGCTCACGTTTTTAGAAAATCGTAATGGAATTATCGTTTCCGCAAGAAAAATCTTTGGTTTCCGTGTTTCGTCAGGTGGGGGGGGGATCGTTCCCGCCGGTGGTGGAAAGCTTTGAGCGCGGCAAAACCATCTTTTTTCCCGGAGACCCTGCCGAACGGGTTTATTTTTTGCTCAAAGGGGCGGTGAAGCTCTCCCGGGTTTATGAAGCGGGGGAGGAAATTACCGTCGCTTTGTTGCGGGAAAATAGCGTATTTGGTGTGCTGTCGTTGATTACCGGCCAGCATTCCGATCGCTTTTATCATTCCGTGGCCTTCACCCCCGTTGAACTGCTCTCTGCTCCCATTGACCAAGTGCAAAAGGCCCTCAAGGAAAACCCGGAACTTTCCCTGCTCATGCTCCAAGGGCTTTCCTCCCGGATTCTACAAACGGAAATGATGATCGAAACCTTGGCCCATCGGGATATGGGGTCACGGTTGGTGAGCTTTTTGCTGATTCTTTGTCGGGATTTTGGCGTACCTACGCCGGAGGGGATTCGCATTGATTTGAAATTATCCCATCAGGCGATCGCCGAGGCCATCGGCTCGACCCGTGTCACCGTTACCCGTCTTTTAGGGGATCTCCGTCAAGAGGAAATGATCTCCATCCACAAAAAGAAAATCACCGTCCATAACCCAGTAGCCCTCAGTCAGCAGTTCACCTAAACCGCCATTGCACCCTTCCCAGGGGCGATCAAAAATCGTAACCGCGTCACTGCTTTTGGAAAAATGTCCTATGGTGATGCTGTAGCATTTTGAGGAATTGGCGATGTACTCCAAAATCATGGGGGATTCTTCCTCCCGAGGAATCAACCCTGTAGCCCCGCTCTGGTTTTGAGGATTCTTGGATCTGAATTTATTGTCAATCTTGTTCATCAATGACCAGTGCTTACGTTCTGATTGCCGCTGTTCTGCTCCTAGGAGGCATTCTTGCGGTTCTTGGCGATCGCATTGGCACAAAGGTCGGCAAAGCCCGCCTACGGCTGTTTAACCTCCGTCCCCGCAATACCGCGACGCTAATTACCGTCCTCACGGGCCTTTCCATTTCCGGATCGAGTTTGATCATCCTGTTCAGCTTAAGCAAATCCCTACGAGAAGGGGTGTTTAACCTGGACACCATTTTGGCCAACCTCCGCATTGCCCAGGCGCAACTGGACGAAGTGAGTGCCGAGCGCAGCCGCATTGATGGCGAACTGGAGCAGGCAATGCTGGAGCAAGAACGCACTGAGCGCAGTTTTCGCCTTGTTCAGGAACGCTATCGAGAAATGACCGCCCAAGCCCGGCGGCTGCAAACGGAACTGGAAATTCTCCGTAGCCAGCGGGAGCGGCTTTTGGTGCAAATTCCCCGTCTGCAACAGCAGGTCAGGGAGCGGGATGATCTGATTGCGGGGCAGGATCAAATTTTGCGCGATCGCAACAGTCGCATCATCAGCCAAGACCAAATCCTCCGGCAACGAGCCGTCCAACTCAACACCCTCCAAACCCAACGCAGTCGCCTCCAATCGGAAATCAGCCAGCGGGATAGCCGCATTCAATCCTTAGATACTGACATTGCCCAACGGGACGAAACGCTCCAAGCGCGGGAAATCAACCTCCAAGAACTCACCGCCCAACTAAACTTTGTCCGCCAAGAGGTGGCAATTCTCGAGCAATATTACCAAGACTATCAGGCCCTCCGTCAGGGCAATTTAGCCCTAGTGCGGGGGGAAGTCCTCAGTTTTGGCGTGTTGCGCGTTGTCGATACCACGGGGGCATTAAATGCCGTGGATCAACTCCTCAGCCAAGCCAATCGCCGGGCGATTGAGGCGACGCGGCCTTTTGGGAATCAACAGGGGGGCGATCGCGTCGTCCAAATCACCCAAGCCCAAGTCAATCAACTGGTGGAGCAGATTGGCGATGGTCAGGATTATGTGGTGCGCATTTTATCCGCCGGGAACTATGTAGAGCAAGAGCAAGCGGTGCTAGTGTTTGCCGATGCCGTTCTCAACCAAAAGCTCTTTAATGCTGGGGATGTGATCGCCACGGTGTCAGCGGATTCTAACCAAATGACCGAACAGGAAGTCCGCGCCCGCCTCGATACCCTCCTCGCCGCAGCGCAGTTCCGGGCCAGAAGAGCAGGAGTCTTAGGGGAAATTCAGGTGGGGGATGGCACGGTGCAAACCTTCACCCGTTTTCTCGATCAACTCCAAACCACACCGGAACGGTTCGGCCAAATCCAAGCCGTTGTTGAGGAAAACACCTTCACCGCCGGCCCCCTGATTATCAATTTACGGGTCTACCACAACGGCCAAGTCATCTTCCAAAGCTCCACCCGCCCCTAATCCCTCTGGCACAATCCATCAACCCGTAGGGGCGTTGGTGTAAGTCTGCCGGAGGCACAAAAATCTTTCGCCCTCTTCAGCTTTCCCCCCCCGACGATAACCCCCATAACGCACCCGAATGCGATCGCTGCCCGTTGGGGAATCGGGGAATCCTTGAGGGAAAGGGGTAACATCAAACCGCAGTCTACAGATTCACTCAGCACCATTGATAGTATCAATATCTTCAGGCAAGACCACAGGAATTTCCGCATTTATAAATCCAGAAGCATCACGGGTTACAATCGCACTCAGACCATATGCTATTGCACAAGTGTACTGTACTGCATCTTCAAAATCCTCAAAATTTAATGCAAGAGCTTGTTCTAGCACATCTAAATCGACTGTACAAATGTTTAGATCACTTAACACCTGAGTAATTGCATCTTGCGCCACTGCCCTCCCTGCTGCCCTACGAACAATGTAGTAAATGTTAGTCATTGTCGTTGCTGCGATAAAACCCTCGATATCTCCAACATCAATGCGTTCAAATAATTTTGTGGCATTTGCTACAAACGGCTCTCGTTCTTGCAAAAAATCAAGAACGACATTAGTATCAATTAAAACTCGCATTACTGATATTTCTCAGTCAGATAGGTTACATAATCTGCATCTGCTTGGGCGTTACTCTCCCCTGGAACTGCTGAAATTTTAGCAATGCCTCGCAAACGTGACAGGTTCCTTCGCTTAGGCTTGAGGTCTGCTTCCCGTTTCAGGGATTCTAGAAGAACTTGTACTAACTGCCAGCGATCGCCCGTAGGTAACTGCAATACCTGATTTTGTAATTCTTGCAACGTCATCCGCCTTTCCTAACAACTTTTCTCCCCTACATCCTAAACCGGCGACACCTTGGCCCGCCAGAGCAACTTTTCCCCCCGACGATAACCCGCATAACGCACCCGAATGCGATCGCCCCTTGCCGCCGTTCCCGTCATTAATTCGTGAAATTGGGGATCGTAGGGGAGTTCTGCACCGATGGGGGCAATGGGGGCAATGTCCCAGGTGGCGATCAAAGCTTCCAAGGGTTTGACGAGGGGGATGACCTTTGTGGCGGGCAGGTCGGGATTGTTAGCTATAGCAGCAACGACGGTGGGCCATTGCCGCAACCAGGGTTCAATGAGTTCTAAATATTGTTGAACCGGATCCATAGGAGGCGCAGATTGTAACCCTTCCGGGTGACAATCCTGCCACAGTTGATCAAGGGAAATCCCCAAGGCTTGGGCAATTTTTTGCAGACTTTCCCCTTTAATTTGGCCAATGTTGCCCCGTCGTAATTGACGAATGGGGCTAGGGGAAAGGCCCGCCCGTTGGGCCAGTTGGCGAAAACTGGTGATACCTTGGGCGGCCATGTGGGTGCGGAGGTGGAAGGAGATGCGCTCCGCGATCGCGTGATTCTCGCCGGTCATAGAGCCTTGATCAATACCATCAGAAATACAGCTTGTTCACCCGCTTCATAGATTGCCCTCACCTTCAATCCCTCTCCGAGATTGGAAGAGGGACTTTGAACGCCCATCAGATTATTTTTGACTAAGTTTGCTCTTGGGGCAATTGATCCGGGGGAAATACACCTTTTTCGGTAATAATTCCAGCAATCAACGCCGCTGGCGTGACATCAAAAGCCGGGTTATAAAACTCCGCCCCCTCCGGACAAAGGCGGGTCTCTCCCACTTGGTAAATTTCCTGGGGATCGCGCTCTTCGATGGGAATTTCTGCCCCCGTGGCAATCTTGAAATCAATCGTCGAAAAGGGAGCCGCCACATAAAAGGGGACTTGATGGGCTTGGGCAATCACTGCGAGGCCGTAGGTGCCGATTTTATTGGCCGCATCGCCATTGGCGGCAATGCGATCGGCCCCCACCACCACCAGATCAATCATGCCCCGCTGCATACAGTGGGCCGCCATGTTATCCGTAATCACGGTGACGGGAATGCCCGCTTGCACACATTCCCAAGCCGTTAACTTTGCCCCCTGAAGCCGGGGCCGGGTTTCATCGGCAAAGACGCGCCCTAATCGCCCCGCTGTCCAAGCGGAACGAATCACGCCTACCGCTGTGCCATAACCGGCGGTGGCGAGGCCCCCCGCGTTGCAGTGGGTGAGGATGGTTAGTTTTTCGGGACTGGGGGGGAGAATTGTACAGCCATGATCCCCCATGGCTTGGCAGCGTTGCAGATCATCGGCTTGGATCGCCTGGGCTTCAGTGAGGAGAGCGGCGCGGATGGCATCGGGATCGCCGGGGGTTTGGTGGGCGGTGGTGAGTTGGCGATCGATGGCCCAAAAGAGGTTAACGGCGGTGGGGCGGGTGGAGCGCAGAGTGTGGGCGATCGCCTCCAATTCCGCTAAAAATACCGTCCGCTGGGGGGCGGCAATCTCCCGCGCTCCCAAATACATCCCATAGGCCGCCGCTACGCCAATGGCTGGCGCACCCCGGACAATCATCGTTTTAATCGCCTCCGCCATCGTTGCACTGGTTGCAATGCTCACGGTGGTGAGGGTGGCGGGTAATTGGGTTTGATCAATGAGGAGGACGCGATCGCCTTCCCAAATGACGGGATAAATTTCAGCCATAGGGGGTAAACGTGAGGGGCTAGACTATAGAGTATCAGGCATGGGCGAATGATTGTTTTCCTCATGACTTGGCTCCGCCAAGTCATGCCCTCCCGGAGGCTCTGCCTCCACCAGGCGGCAGAGCCGCCTAACGCCCATGCCATGGCGGAGCCATGGCACGAGATCATCTTTTAAATCCAGTATGGTGCGGAAAATTCCCTGGTTTTATGGCTTGCTGATCCTTCTGGCCGGTTGCCAAAGCTATCCCCAACGGTTAAACCTCTCCTATGATCCCGGCGGCCGGGGTGTGAATAGTCCGGCGGCGGAACTTTCTCCCCAATATATGGGCAACTATTTGGTGTTTGTGTCCGATCGCAACGGTTCCCCCGATCTCTATCTCTTCGATACCGTGGGCCAGCGTTTCCTCGATTTACCGGGGCTAAATTCCCTCACCACAACGATCGCCGATCCCTCCATTTCTGAAGATGGCCGCTATATTGCCTATTTGGGGAGTCGTTTGGGTTTAGCCGATGTTTATGTTTACGATCGCGAAACCGCCCTCAGTCGCAACCTCACCGAAGGCCTCCAAGCCCAAGTCCGCCATCCGGTAATCAGTGCTGATGGGGGGGCGATCGCCTTTGAAGCCAATCAAACGGGGCAATGGGATATTCTCATTTATGACCGCGATGGCAATGCCTTGGATTAAACCGCTGCTGATCATTAGCCTATGCTGCTTGGGAGGTTGCGCCCTCTTTGTTCAGCCCCAGATTCCCACCGGAGGCTTAAATACGAATAGCCCGGAGGAACACCCCGCCTATAGTGGCGATGGTCGTTATTTAGCCTTTAGTAGCGATCGCCTCGGCCGCCGCGATATTTTCCTTTACGACCTCCAAACCCGCCAACTGATCCCCCTCCCCAACCTCAACCGCCGCGATTCCAGCCAGGATCAACCCGCCCTCAGTGCCGATGGCCGTTATCTCGCCTACGTTTCCACGGAACGGGGCCGCTCCGATATCCTCGTTTATGACCGCCAAAGGGAGCGATCGCAACTCCTCACCGCCAACCTGCGCGGCTCAGTGCGCCATCCCACCATCAGCGGTGATGGCTCGCAAGTGGCTTTTCAAACCAATCAGTTGGGGCAATGGAACCTGGCGATCGTCGAGGTGAACCCGTGAAGGGCGAAAAAGTTTTCGCCCCGACAATGGGGTTAATGGGTGGAATGTCGGTGATAAAATTTAGATAGACTGACTCATGATTACGAAATTTCTTAACCATGGTTGAAATTGAAGTCCTAACCGCTGAAATTCTAAAACTCTCCCCAGAGTCCCAACAAAAAGTAGCTGATTTTGTCCAGCTTCTCAAAACTAATTCTCAAGACAATCCAGTAAAACCTACCCTGTTAAACCTAAAAAGTCAAAACTTTGTTGGAATGTGGAGTGATCGACCTGAAATCCAAGATAGCAGTCAATGGGTGCGAAACCTTCGTCAAAATCAATGGACGCGGTAATATGCAGAAATTACTCATTGATACCGATATCCTCATCGACATCGCCAACAACGACAACACCGCCCAAAAACGTCTTACTGAAGAATCTCAACAATATCAACTCAACATTTCCAGTATTACAGAAATGGAATTAATCGTTGGTTGTCGTAACAAAGCAGAATTGCAACACCTCAATCAATTTCTTAAGCAATTTCATCGACTAAACCTAAATGAATCGATTGCCAAAATTGCCATCCAACTCATGCAAACTTACAATCTCAGCCATAACCTCCTCATTCCCGATGCCCTGATTGCGGCAACAGCTATTGTAGAAAATATTGCTTTACTCAGCAAAAATCAGAAGGACTACCATTTCATCCCTAATCTCAATTTATTAACTTATCCATAAACGCGATCGCCACCCAATATCGTCCACTATTCACCCATCAAACCTAAAATCAAATTAAGCATTTGTACTACCTTGACAATTTTGCCTAGATTCTATACCAAAAAGCCACCCGATGCTCTTCCCGGCTTGGGAACCAGCCCCCAGGCGAGGAGAAGAGTCGGCAAGTCCGGATTTTTTGGTAAATTCTTAAGAGAGATTTAAAAAATCAACCCTTTGCAACCTATGGATTACTCCCTCTGGCCCGGCCAATCCTATCCCCTTGGTGCAACATGGGACGGGAAAGGTACGAACTTTGCCCTGTTTAGTGAAAATGCAACGGGGGTCGATCTTTGCCTGTTTGATGAGCAGGATCGGGAAACCCGCATTTCCCTCAAGGAAAATAATCACTTTGTTTGGCATGGGTATTTACCCAATGTCGGGCCGGGTCAACGCTATGGCTACCGCGTCTATGGCAGCTTTCTCCCCCATCAGGGCCATCGCTTCAACGTCAATAAACTGCTGATTGACCCCTATGCCAAGGCGATCGCTGGCGATGTCATCCATGATGAAGCCATCTATAGCTACCCCTGGGAAGGGGACGCAGAAGATCTAGGGTTTAACGACCTCGACAGCGCCCCCTATATGCCCAAATGCGTCGTCATTGACCCTCGCTTCGATTGGGAAGGCGACGAACTGCTCAGGATTCCCATGCATGAATCCGTGATCTACGAAATCCACGTTAAAGGCTTCACCAAACAACACCCCGACATCCCCGCTCCCCTGCGGGGAACCTATAGCGGCCTTGCCCATCCCGCTGCCATCGAATACCTCAAATCTTTAGGCATCACCGCCGTTGAACTCCTCCCCATCCATGCCATCTACATCAACCAAGGCCATTTAGTCGGCAAAGACCTCCATAACTATTGGGGTTATGACAATTTGAACTACTTTGCTCCCTATTCCGGCTATAGTGCCAAGGGCAAACAGGGGGAACAGGTGCAGGAATTTAAGACCATGGTGAAGGCCTTGCACAAAGCTGGCCTAGAGGTGATCCTCGATGTGGTTTATAACCATACCGGCGAAGGCAATCACATGGGGCCGACCCTCTCCCTGCGGGGCATTGACAACGCTTCCTACTACCGCACCCTAGAAGATAATCCCCGTTTTTATATGGACTTCACCGGCTGCGGCAACTCCCTAAATGTTTGCCATCCCCAAATTTTGAAATTAATCACCGACAGTTTGCGCTATTGGGTGGAGGAAATGCACGTTGATGGCTTCCGCTTTGATTTGGCTTCAGCCTTGGCGCGGGAACTCTATGATGTTAATAATTTAGGGGCATTCTTTAATATCATCCACCAAGACCCCGTATTATCCACCGTGAAATTAATTGCCGAACCTTGGGATATTGGCGAAGGGGGCTATCAGGTGGGGAATTTTCCCCTGTTGTGGTCAGAGTGGAATGGGAAATATCGCGATACGATGCGGGATTTTTGGATTGGCCAGGAAAGCAGTGTCGGAGAATTTGCCTCCCGCTTTACCGGCAGCTCAGACCTTTATGAATTGAGCGGCCGCAAACCCAGTGCCAGTATTAATTTCATTACTGCCCATGATGGCTTTACCCTCAATGATTTAGTCAGTTATAACGAAAAACACAATGAGGACAATGGCGAGGAGAATCGCGATGGCGATGATCATAATCGGTCTTGGAATTGTGGGGAGGAAGGGCCAACAGATGATCCGGAAATTATCGCATTGCGGGAACGACAACGGCGCAATTTCCTCGTCACCTTAATGCTATCCCAAGGGGTTCCTATGCTCCTAGGGGGGGATGAAATGGGCCGCACCCAACAGGGGAATAATAACCCCTATTGCCAGGATAATGAGATTTCTTGGTTTGATTGGTCACTCACCCAAAGCAATCGCGATTTACTGGAATTTACCCGCGAGTTAATTGCGTTCCACCACAATCACCCGGTATTTCAACGGCGCAATTGGTTCCAAGGGCGAGAAATTCACGGCTCAGGGGTGCGCGATATCCTCTGGTTTAATCCCGATGGGATGGAGATGACTGATGAGCAATGGAATAACGACTATGTGAAGGCTTTGGGGATTTTTCTCAATGGGGAAGAGTTGGAGCAGGTGAACGAAAAGGGCGATCGCATTCTTGGCGAAAGCTTTTTACTCTTCCTCAATGCCCACTATGGCGAGCTAGAATTTACCCTGCCGGAACGGTTGCAACTGTGGGAATGGCAGGTGATCATTGATACGTTAGAACCCCGATTTTTAACAGCGGGGCCGGTGTACAAACATGATGCGGTGATTACCATCCCGGAGCGATCGCTCATCCTTCTGCAACGGGGTCTATCCGTCCCCCCCCCACCGCCCAAGCCAGTCGTTTCAGCGGCCAAAACCGGCAAAAACCATAATTAACCGGGGCTGGGGGAGAGGGAATTGCTTACCCATCGGGATCGCTCATGATCCGCAGGCGAACAGACCGCTCTCCCGTTTCATCGAGTTGGACTTCGATCACCTCCTGGGTGAGGCTGGTGAGGCTGGTGAGCATCGCCCGCAGATGGGGGTTGCTGGCTCCGGTATCCACATAGAGGCGATCGGCCAAACTCCCCAGTCGTCGCCAAGTGGTGTAGAGTTTGCCCACGGTTTGCTCTAGGGTGCTGGCTTGTTTCACCAGTTCGGCGGCGGTGTTGAGACAATCTAGGCGCATCGCTTCTGCAAGGGCTAGTTCGAGATCCACAGGGGATCGTTTCAAGGTTTGGACTTGGGCCGCTGCATCGAGGTATTTAGAGAGGTTTTTCGCCTCGGTGGTGAGGGTTTTCACCATATCCACATCGGGAGTATTAGCCACTTCTACCTGGATGGTTTTCAGGTGGCTATCGGGGAGTTTTTCCAGTTCTCGCACAAAGGGGGCGAGATGGCGCGAAGGGAGGCTGCCGTTGGCGGCTTTGGCTTTAACTTCAGCGGGGAGCAGGTCGGAACTCACGGCAGTCCATTCGTCGGTGAGTTGTTTCACTTCCCGGCGGGTAATGCGATCGCCCCCCGCTGCCGCCTCACTAATCATCCGCTGCACTTCCGGTTCAGCTTTAGCGGTTTCCACAAAGGCCCGCTTACTAAACAGGTTGATGGAGGTGGGGTCAAGCTGTCCTTCCGAGAGGAGGGTATCGGCACTATTGGCCAATTGGATCAGGGCATAGGCTTGGCTTTTGGTAATTTCCCGATCCTTGAGCCAGTTGAGAAAGCCATTGCCCCGGCCTTCACCGCCCCGTTTTTCGCGATCGCGCACCGCCCGCAGCACGCGCCCCCGCCAAATATCCGTTTGCAGATCAAACCGCTCACAAATCGTCCACACCTCATCGAGTTGCTGATTAAATTCGTGGTCGTGAATCTCATCGTCTTCAGGATCAGGAAGTTGAAAATTAAAATCCGTGGGCAGGATCAAAGCGGCAGCGATGTCATCGCGGGAAAAGGAGGTTTCCACAGTTTCAATTACAAATAGTGTTGATGGGGAGATCCCCCCTGCCCCCCTTAAAAAGGGGGGTTCTGAGTTTAACCCCCTTATTAAGGGGGTCGGCGTAGCCGGGGGGATCGTCTAATTGGGCAGATCCGTCACAGCCCCCAAATGGCTAGAGGAAACCAGTTTCGCATATTTTGCCAACACACCACGGGTGTAACGGGGGGCCGGCGGTTGCCATTGGGCGCGACGCTGGGCTAGTTCCGCCTCATCGACATTCAGCGTTAGGCTGCGGTTGTGGGCATCGATGGTGATGGAATCCCCTTCGGCAACAAGGGCGATCGCCCCTCCTACCGCCGCCTCTGGGGCCACATGGCCCACCACTAACCCATAGGTTCCGCCGGAAAAGCGGCCATCGGTGATTAAACCCACAGAATCCCCTAAGCCTGCGCCAATGATTGCCGAAGTGGGGGCGAGCATTTCCCGCATACCGGGGCCACCTTTGGGGCCTTCGTAACGCACCACCACCACATCCCCGGCTTGGATTTTGCCCGCGAGGATTGCATCCAGACATTCCTCTTCCGAATTAAAGACGCGGGCGGGGCCGGTGATACTGGGGTTTTTCACGCCGCTGATTTTCGCCACACTGCCATTTTCCGCGAGATTGCCCTTAAGGATCGCTAAATGGCCCGTGGTGTAAACCGGGCGATCCCAGGGGCGGATCACATCTTGGTCGGGGCGGGGTTCGTCGGGGATATCCGCGAGAACTTCGGCAATGGTTTGGCCGGAAATGGTGAGGGCATCGCCATGGAGCAGGCCATGGTTAAGGAGCATCTTCATCACCTGAGGAATCCCTCCGGCTTGGTGGAGATCCGTGGCCACATAGCGGCCACTGGGTTTGAGGTCGCAGATCACCGGCACGCGCCCCCGGATCGTTTCAAAATCATCAAGGGTGAGTTCAACGCCGATGGTATTGGCGATCGCCAACAAATGCAGCACGGAATTGGTCGAACCGCCAACGGCCATGATCACGGCGATCGCATTTTCAAAGGCTTTGCGGGTCAAAATCTGCCGGGGCAAAATCTGCTGGCGCACCGCCTCCACCAACACCCGCGCCGAAGCCGCCGTACTTTCCGCTTTTTCCGCATCCTCCGCCGCCATCGTCGAAGAATAGGGCAAGCTCATCCCCATGGCCTCAAAAGCTGAAGACATCGTATTGGCGGTAAACATCCCCCCACAGGAGCCAGCCCCAGGGCAGGCGTGGCGCTCAATTTGCGTTAGGGTTTCTGTGTCGATCTTGCCTGCACTGTGTTGGCCCACCGCTTCAAAGGCACTGACGACGGTGAGATCCTGGCCATCGTAATGCCCCGGCTTAATCGTGCCGCCATAGACAAAAATCGCCGGAATATTCAAGCGGGCCATGGCGATCATCGCCCCTGGCATATTCTTATCACAGCCGCCAATGGCCAAAACGCCGTCCATACTCTGGCCATTACACACCGTTTCAATGGAGTCGGCAATCACATCCCGCGACACCAGGGAATATTTCATCCCCTCGGTTCCCATGGAAATACCATCGGAAATCGTGATTGTGCCGAAGATTTGGGGCATCGCCCCCGCCGCCTTGAGGGCCGCTTCTGCGGTCGTGGCCAGATCCCCAATCCCCATATTGCAAGGGGTAATCGTGCTGTAGCCACTGGCCAAGCCAATAATCGGCTTCGTAAAATCCCCATCCCCAAACCCCACGGCCCGCAACATGGCACGGTTAGGCGATCGCTGTACCCCCTGGGTAACAACTTGACTTCTGCGGTTCTCAGACATAACGCTTACTCTCAAACAATATTCTTCTCTTTAATGTGCCACGTTAGGGGGACGCTCAGAGTCTCAGTTCAGTCTAGCCTCGCAAAGAAGCCCTAGAATAGAAATCAATGGCCAAATGGCGGCTAGACGAGTATCATTTCAGAAACAACCTGAAAAGCCCAGTGCATCTGCGAAAATTACAATTAACTCCCACGGGGGGTAATTCCTTAATGCTCCCCCTTATCCCCTAACGTCAAACTGAGAGATCATGGACACAGCAGAACTTTTGCAACGCTATGCAGACGGAGAGCGCGATTTCCGGGGTTTGGAATTACGGAATGCTTTCCTAGGCGGTGCGGATCTGACTGAGGCCAATTTTCGTGAATGTGATCTGAGTGGGGCGAATTTAATTGGGGCAAAGTTAGTACGGACGAATTTTCGCGAGGCGAACCTCACTGAAGCACATTTAGAAGCCGACCTCACCGAAGCCAATTTGATTAGCGCGAACCTCCACAACGCCAACATGACCGGGGCCAAGGTGCGCGATGCCAGTTTACGGGCAGCCAATTTACAGGGGGCGATTTTAAAATCCGCTGACTTTACCGATGCGATTCTGAGCGAAACGGATCTGCGCGATACCGATATGAGCCGCACCCGCTTGATCCGCTGTCATTTAGGGCGGGCGAAGATGATGAAAACGTTGCTCATGGAAGCGAACTTAACAGAGGCCAATTTAACCAATGCCATTTTGATGGAGGCCAATCTCCATGGAGCCAACTTAACCGGGGCGATTCTCCATGGGGTCAATGCCACCAATGCCGATGCCAGTGATGCCGATTTGAGCCGCGCTCAGATGAACAGCGCCAACTTGGCCAGCATTAATCTCCAACGGGCCAACCTGCGGGCGGCGAATCTCTCCTGGACAACGCTGCGGGGGGCGGATCTCACGGAAGCCAAGCTCTATCGGGCCAAACTCTGTTGGTCAAACCTGATCGGGGCCAAACTGGTGGATGCAGTCCTCATTGATGCCAATATCCATGAAACCAATTTCCGCAACGCCGATTTAACCCGCGCCGTAATGCCCAATGCCGGAACGGGAGAATCTGGCTCCACTTCCACAGAGGTGAGTGATCAGTTGATGGCGTTGCGGGAACAAATTATGAAGGGGCGCGGTTAGGGGCCCAAGGAAGCCCTTTCAAGGCCACAATAGAAAGATGGTTGATTTGGAAGCGCAACACATCACTATGGATAAGGCATCGAAAATCTGGCTCTACGACACGACGCTACGGGATGGCGCTCAACGGGAAGGCATTGCCTTGTCCATTGAAGATAAGGTCAAGATCGCCCGCAAGCTGGATGAAATGGGCATTCCCTTTATTGAAGGGGGATGGCCGGGGGCCAATCCGAAGGATGTGCAGTTTTTTTGGCGGCTTCAGGAGGAGCCGTTGAAAAATGCGGAGATTGTGGCCTTTTGCTCGACGCGGCGGCCGGGGAAGTTGGCGGCGGAAGACCCTTTGTTTAAGGCGATTTTGGCGGCGGGGACGCGGTGGGTGACGATTTTTGGCAAGTCTTGGGATCTCCATGTGGAGGCGGGGCTGCAAACGAGTTTGGCGGAAAATTTGGCGATGATCCGCGATACGATCGCCTATTTGCGCAGTCAGGGGCGGCGGGTGATCTACGATGCGGAGCATTGGTTTGATGGTTATCGGGCCAATCCAGATTACGCTTTGCAAACCTTGCGGGCGGCCTGGGAAGCGGGGGCGGAATGGTTGGTGTTTTGTGATACCAATGGCGGGACGTTGCCCCATGAGATTGGCCGGATTGTGGGGGAAGTTTATGATGCGTTGCCGGGATTGACTCAGGATCAGGACGCGCCCCGCTTGGGGATTCATACCCATAATGATTCAGAAACGGCGGTGGCCAATGCGATCGCCGCCGTTATGGAAGGGGCAACGATGGTACAGGGGACGATCAACGGCTATGGGGAGCGGTGCGGCAATGCTAACCTTTGCTCGATTATTCCCAATTTGCAGTTAAAGCTGGGCTATGACTGCATTGCCCCGGAGCAGTTGCAACAGTTGAGCCGCACCAGTCGGGCGATTAGTGAATGGGCGAATTTAGCCCCCGATGATCATGCGGCCTTTGTGGGGCGATCGGCCTTTGCCCATAAGGGGGGCATTCATGTCTCTGCCGTGGCCCGCAACCCCTTGACCTATGAGCATATTGCCCCGGAGGCGGTGGGCAATGAGCGGCGGATTGTCATTTCTGATCAATCGGGATTGAGTAATATCCTCGCCAAGGCCCGCAGTTTTGGCATGGAGTTAGATCCGAAGGGGGCAACCTGTCGGGAAATTTTGCAGCAGTTGAAGCAGTTGGAAAGTGAGGGCTATCAATTTGAGGCAGCGGAGGCGAGTTTTGAACTGTTGATGCGCTCGGCCTTGGGGCAACGGCAACCCCTGTTTACGCTCAAGGGGTTTCAGGTGCATTGTGATATTTTGCAGGGCATGGGCCATACCTGCGGGGAAAATGCGATCGCCACGATCAAACTCAGCGTCAACGAGGAAAATCTTCTCGAAGTGGCGGAAGGCAATGGCCCCGTTTCAGCCTTAGATGCTGCTCTGCGCAAGGCGTTAGTCAAGTTCTATCCGGAAATTGCCACGTTCCACCTCACCGATTACAAAGTCCGGATTTTAGACAGCACCTCCGGAACCGACGCAAAAACGCGGGTATTGGTGGAATCCAGCAATGGCGAGGAACGTTGGAACACCGTTGGGGTTTCCACCAATATCATTGATGCCTCCTATCAGGCGGTGGTGGAGGGGATTGAATACGGCCTCTTGCTCAAAGCCAACAATCCCGTCACCGTTGCCTAGGCATTAACCAAAGGTGGTGCCATTCCAGCCCCACATCGCCCCCTTAGCATCGGCAAATTCAAGATAAACCCGGTTTTTCGCAACGCCTAACTGGGTGGCGATTTCCGTGCAAAAATCTTGGCTCATGGCTTGGGTTTGGGCGGGTTGCATCGTGCCAACGCTCTTAATTTCCAAATAGCAAGCCGGTTCCGTCGTGCCGCCAAACGTCATCGGCACATCGGCTTCAAAAGCGGTCATCACATAGGATTCGGGCTTACCCAAATGCTTGGCCAGTTTCGCAGATAGCCCTTTCAGCAGGGCCTCTATTTGGGCGGGTTCGGGGCTAGAGATGGAGGTTTGGATTTTCAGTAAAGGCATAATTCAAAAGCGATCAGATTAACGTAGGGGCGAAACATCTTTCGCCCTCATCCATAAATTGGATTAACGTAGGGGCGAAACATCTTTCGCCCTCAACAGGGCAATTTTAACCACCATAGTTCCAGCCGGTGGTTTCCAACAGGAGGGGATCGCCTTCGCGATGAATGCCCGCCCCCACGACTTCACCGACAAACACCGTATGATCCCCCTGTTCAACGGAGCCAACGACTTTACATTCCACATAACCCAGGCAATCCGTTAACACGGGACAGCCGGTTTCCGGGCCTTCAATACAGTCCACATCGGCTAATTTATCCCCCACTAATCGCTGGGGTTTAAAAAATTGGGCGGCTACCTCTTTTTGGCTGTGATCCAAAACACTGAGGGCAAACACACCGCTATTTTTAATCATGGCATGGGAGCCAGAATCGGCTTTGACGCAGTTCACCACCAAGGGCGGTTTAAAGGAAGCCTGCATCACCCAACTGGCGGTAAAGCCGTTACGATTTTCGCCATCTTTCACCCCACAAATATAGAGGCCGTGGGGGATTTTGCGGAGCATTGTTTTTTTTGCTTGTTCGTCGAGCATGATGCAAAGGGAATGGAAAACCTCTTGATCATACCCTGTTGGTTGAATTGAAAAAGGGAAGAGTAGGGCAACCCTTGCGATTGCGACTACTCCACAACAATGCTCCGGGTTGATCCGTGATCAACCCGGGGCAGGTTAGCCACAATTGGCTTATGGGGTGGTGGCAAAGGTATCGAAATAGGTTTCGACCTCGTGATCCCCCCCGACTTCTGCCATGGTTTTGAGGATGTCGTACCAAATGCCATGGTCAGCATAGGCGGCGGCGCGATCGCCCTTGGTCATTGCCCCAGCAAGGGCCGCTGTTAATTCGGGGGAAGGGGCAACCCGTTCAATCCAACTGAGGACATAGGGGTTGGCGGAGGGACGGGCCGCATTACAGATCAGCATCACCGACCAGCTATAGAGCGCACTTTCCCTCGCTGTGGCGATTTCTAAACCGGGGCGATCGCTCGGTAACGTTACCGACATTACACCGCTTTCGGTGGTGGTGATGGTTTCGGTGTAGAGGGGTTCATCGGCTCCCTCTTGGCTGAGGCTAAATTGTAGGGTGACAGGCACTTCGCCGCCATGCTCTAACACCCAATAAAACGAGGGATGGCTTTGGGTGGTTTGGCCCGCCACCGTCGCGGAGGGAATCACTGGCTGTAACTGCACATTGGCTAATTCTGCCTGAGCACAACCCCGCGACCCGGAGCCTTGGCTGCGGCGGGGGCTGGAGGTGGCGGGGGGAATGAAAGCTAAGGTTTGGGCTGTGGCTACCGTTGGGGTTTTAATGATGGGGGCCATCAGCCCAAAACTTTGGCTCACCAGCAGGGCAACAAGAATAGATTTCAACACAGTCATCATGCTCCACAAATAATCAACAGGTTCCCAATTGGTAGAAGCCCCCAGGCTGGCCTCGCAGGAATCCCTAAGCTTTTAGGCAACTCACTGTCTAGCACTACGGCTATTGGACGTATTTTTCCGGATAACTACTTTATTTTCTCCCCTGAGGGGGGGCGATCGCCATCCGTGAAATTAGGGACGATAGATCACCTGGTACACATCACTGGGGCGGCCCCGGCCCCGTAAATTCACTTTCCCCACCCATTGGGCATCGATGCAATCCCGCACATACTCATAGGTTTCCTGATTGATCAAAATGCGGCAAAGGCTATGGTCTTGAAATTTGTTTAGGCTTTCGAGGCGAGCGGCGATGTTGACGGTATCGCCAATGGTGGTATAGTCCAGCCGCTGATGACTGCCCAGGCTGCCGGCCACGACCCGGCCTGTGGCAATCCCAATGCGGATGGCGGTGCGGGGTTTTTGGTTGGCCTGCCAATATTGATTGAGGCGTTCTAATTTCCGCGCCATGATCAAGGCGCATTGGACGGCGGCGATCGCATCGGCCCGAATTTCCGCCTCCGTCCCACGGGCAATAGGCACGCCAAACACCGCCATAATTGCATCGCCAATAAATTTATCGACAATGCCCCCTTGATCCAGCACCACATCGGTCATTTCCCCCATGTAGTCATTGAGCCAAGCCATCAACGCCTCCGGGGCCATGGCTTCGGCAATGGTGCTAAAACCTTTGAGGTCGCTAAATAGGACGGTAGCGGTGACTTTTTGCCCCGGTAAACGCCCGGATTGGAGGAGATGATCGCGATCGCGCCAAATCGCCTCCGCGACCTTAGGCGTAACATGGCGGCCAAACAAATTCATCACCGTTTGCCGTTCCCGCCGCTCTAATTGCGCGGTGTAGAGCGTGACGGCGATCGCCCCTCCCCAGAGGCCCAACGTCCCTGGCACCACCGGCAACCACAGGCCCCTCGCGTGAAACGCCACCACCGTACTCGCGAGAATCAACCCCGTCGCTATCCCTCCCTGCACCCAACCCCAAGGCGGCACAAACTGCCCCAGGGGTCGATCCCGCTGTTGCCGCCAACTAATCCCCACCCCTAACGTACTTAACGCCCCGACCCAGAGCCATTCCCCCCAATTTGGTAGGGTGATCATGCCAAGACGGCCCTCTAGGGCAAGGGCGAGCAGATGGCTGATCATATTGGCTTGAATTTCCACGCCAGCGGTACGCTCTGGGGTCGTAATGCGATCGCCACTGTAGGGGGTATAGAAAAAATCATTAAGGCTCATGGCCGTTGCACCGATCAAAACAATGCGATCGCGAAATAGATCGGGGGCGATCGTCCCCTTCAACACATCCCGCATCGCCACCGTTTCAAAAGACCCCCCCGGCCCGCGATAGTTGAGCAAAATCTGATACCCCCCCGCATCCACCCCCGCATAGCCGCCATCCTCCCCCGTAAATGGCCGCACCGTCCCCTTCCCCCAATGGAACACCAAAGGCTGATCCGGGTCAGGTTCCGGCGTAATCCCCTTTGCTTCCAGGTATAAACTCGCCAACACCATCGCAAAGGAAGCCACCGGCTCCTCATCTTTCACCATCGACAGCACCGCCCGCCTCAGCTTGCCATCGGGATCCACCACCACATTGTTAAACCCCACCTGACCGTTGGCCGCCAAGGCCGGCGGCGGCGCAACGCCATCAGCCGGGTAATGTTCGGACACCAATTCAATGCCGATCAGGTTGGGGGTATTTTGAAAGACCGCCACTAGCTCATCATGGCCGGGTCGCACCGGCAAATCCCGATAGAGATCTAAACCAATGGCTGCCGGTTTTTGCGCTTCCACCTGGCGCAGCAATTTTGCTAAATGCTTATCGGGAAAAGGCCATTGCCCCAGATCCCGTAAATCCAGTTCATCGATACCAATAATTACAATTCGGGGGTCAGGGGCTTCAAGGGGGCGCGATCGCACCAAGGCATCAAAACTTTGTAACTCCAAACCTTGGAGCCATCCCAAAGCCCGCAGCGTCAAAATTAAAACCGTCACTGCCGGAGCAAAGAACCAAACCTGATGCCGATGGTCAAAAATTGCGCTCAGTTTGGGCCGTTTCATTGGCATCAATGGGAGTGAATGGTGGATTAGACCCCTGGCAGGTTGTCTCTCCACTTTAATCCTTCCCTTCAGTTTGGCGACAGTCCACCCCATTAATCCAGGTTGACACTCCCCGCGCTAAAGCGACGGGGATTCTTCACTCAACGAGCCAACTTGCTCAGACAGGATGACTCCAGCCAAAGTAGAGGTCGATTCTCCTGAAGCGTTGCTTACGTCTCGCGCAAAAGTTCCGGTATGCCCTACCGTACTCAATCCCCGACGGAGGATGTTTCTCGCTGCATTATGATCCCTGTCCATCACACATCCACATCGACAAACATGAGTCCGAGTGGATAAAGTCTTCTGGACAATGGCACCGCAGCGAGAGCATTCCTGGCTTGTCCTGTGGGGTGGAACAGCAATAGTGATCTTCCCGAACACCTTGCCAAAGTATTCCAACCACAGTCGAAACTGATACCAGGAAGCATCGCTAATCGATTTAGCAAGGCTGTGATTGCGCACCATATTCCTGATTCTTAAATCTTCGTAAGCCACCAAGTCGTTAGACCGGATTACGCATCTTGCCAACTTCACGGCAAAATCTTGACGCTGCCTACTTATTTTGAGATGGCGTTTACCGAGAACCACCCTTGCCTTTGCTCGGTTCTGACCCCCTTTCTTCCTCCTGGAAACATTGCGCTGCGACTGCTTGAGTCGTGACTCACTTTTCCTGAGATGTCGGGGGTTTCCCACTGTTTCACCGTTGCTATCGGTGTAGAACTCTTTGAGTCCAACATCCAAGCCGATGGCTCGACCAGAGGGTTCAACGAATTCAGTCCGTTCTGCACGAATACAGAACTGGACATAGTAGCCATCGGCTCTTTTGACGAGGCGAACCCGCTTAATCTGCTCTATGGGATAGAAATGCAGATCACGAGTGCCTTTGAGCTTTAGTCTACCAATGCCCTTCTTGTCGGTGAAGGTGATGACCTTGCGATTCTCATCTAACTTCCACCCAGAGGTTTTGTACTCTACTGAGCGGTTATTTTTCTTGAAGGAGGGGAATCCCTTTTTTCCGGGGATACCCTTCTTGCAGTTTTCGTAGAATCGCGAGATTGCACTCCAGGCTCTTTCTGCGGATGCTTGGCGAGCCATGCTGTTGAGTTCAGCGGCAAAAGGGAATTCCTGAG